>DRKH01000485.1 GCA_011051825.1 Desulfobulbus sp. | reverse complement strand
CATCGGCTATATTTTCAACCGTATACCGGCCCTTCAGGGAATCGCCGAAGATCAGGTTGTCACGCAGGGAAGAGTAGTGGAGAAATTTACGAGCATCATAAATTTCAACACTTTTGGTGTAATGCTCATGGAGCTCATGGATAATGATATGGCGCATGCGGAGAAATTTTCTCTTCAGGGGGGCGACCCGTTCGTAAGAGATAACCGAGTTGAAACCAAAGCGGAGGATATCGTCTTCAAGTCCCACGTCCCGAATAGCCATCATGATGCGGCGTCGGGCCGGAACTTCCTGTTCGCCTTCGGCTGCAGCCCGGACCGCATAGAGGAGGTTGTCGCGGATGGTTCCGGTGAAGATGAACGGATGCTGGGCGATCATGGTAATGTTATGGCTGATGTCCGCCTTACTCATATGCTTGATATCAAGGCCGTCCAGCAGGAGCGAACCGGAACTCAGGTCATAGAGCTGGGCTATGAGCAGGGCGAGGGTGGATTTACCTGAACCTGAAAATCCGACCAGCGCCACCTGCTCGTTGGGTTGCACCTGCATGGTGATATTACTGAGCAGCTTAACCTTGTTTTCGACCGTAAAACCCGCATTTTTCAGTTCAACTGCCCCCTGGAGTTGAATAATGCCACGGCCCTCGGGCAGAATAGGATGTTCGATTTCCACATCAAAGATCTGCATGATCTGTTTGTAGCGGACCTGGGCATCCTGCAGAGCCTGATAGTATTCCAGCATTTCTTTCCAGGGATCATACACCTTTTCATAGGCCGAGAGGAAGGCCACCAGGGCACCTAGGGTGAATCGACCGTTGATAGCCAGATAGCCGCCGACGAGAAAGAGAATAAAGGGCCCGACGGATTGAAACAGGTTGTTGGCGAACTTGATCCCGTATTTAACGAAAAACAGCCTCTTGAGCAGGGAGTACAAGCGGTCAATGAAGCCGGCCATCCGTTTTTCTTCCAGGTCATAGGCGGCATTGGCATGGATTTCATGGATTCCGCTGATCGCTTCGTTGACGACGTTGGCCATTGCGCGGGTCGTTTTGATCCGTTTTTTATTGAGTCTGTTATAGCGTTTCTGCAAAAGGGGAATAATGATCAGCTCGAGGGGATAGATAGAGATGGAGAGCAGGGTCAGGAGCGGACTGAGGGTAAACATGAAGCCGACAAAGACCAGGAAGCTGAGGACCGAGGTCAGGGGGATGGCCAGTGCTCCGCCCAGGAAAAAACCTATGGAGTTCAGCTCTGCGGTCATGGCCGAGATTACCGTGCCGGGCTGCATCTTCCGGTAAAACTGCAGTGGAAGCTGCAGAATATGGTGATAGAGTTCCGTCCGCATCTCGATCAGAATCTTTTGACCCAGCACGGTCTGGATTACATTGATCAGGTATTTGGACAGACCGGCAAGAAGAACCGCGCCGATATAGAGACCGCAGTAGAGAAAGAGCAGCTGTTCGTCACGTAAATGGATGGCCTCATTGATAATGCGTCTCTGCATCTCCAGGGGGAAAACCCGGAAGAAGAGACTGGCCAGGATGATGGCCAGCAGCAAGAACTGGATGGACCGGTGTTTGCGCAGAATCCAGTAGAAGAGAGGACGCCGGCAGACCGGAATGTCATCAGTTTTTTTTTGCCGGGTCTTGGGAGCCATTTGCCTTACGGAGGTAGATAGATATGAACAGGCTGAAATATATGCGGGGATTTTCCCCGGATTGGCAGGAGAATGCAAGCTGAATCTTACCTGACGGTGAAATAGTTGACCGGTGGTCGGGATTACTTCCGGTTCTTCTTTCCCGGGCTTTTTTATGTCTGGTTTGGGGAAACAAAATATGATAGGTAATAAAAGGATTGTCCTGCGGTTCAATAATCAACAGTGTTTTTGTTCAGGGAGAGACTATGGCCATCCATGAAATTATTCACCCCCTTGTCCGGCATAAGCTGGGCCTTTTGCGAGAGAAAAATATTTCCACCAAGGAATTTCGTGATCTGTCCTCTGAAGTCGGGATGTTGCTGACCTATGAGGCAACCAGGAATCTGCCTGCTGAGCGGGTGACTATCGAGTGCTGGTCCGGTCCGGTCAAAGTGGACCGGATCAAAGGAAAAAAGATTACCATCGTTCCGATTCTCAGGGCCGGTATCGGCATGATGGACGGGGTCCTGCAGGCAATCCCCAGTGCCAAGGTCTCGGTGGTCGGGCTGTACCGCAATGAAGAGACTCTGGAGCCGGTGACCTATTTTGAAAAACTGGTTCAGGATATCGATCAGCGCCGGGCCATGATCCTTGACCCCATGCTGGCCACCGGAGGTACGCTGATTGCCACCGTTGATATGTTGAAAAAGGCCGGCTGTAAAGATATTATCGGTATCTTTCTGGTGGCCGCGCCCGAGGGGATTGAAAAGATGCAGGAAAGGCACCCGGATGTTGATATCTATGTGGCCGCCATTGACGACCACTTGAATGATCAGGGCTATATTCTGCCCGGACTGGGAGATGCCGGGGATAAGATATTCGGAACAAAATAGAAAACAGAACGTAACTATTCAGGTAGGGGCAGAGAACTAGCCCTACCACCACCTGTAACTGTTCAGGAGTGCTCCATATCTGTGCAGTCAGGCCTGTGAACTATAGTGATTCCTATGTGCATCAGGCCTGACCGTGCAGAGAGGTAGATAAGCGCAGACTTCGAGCGTAGACTCCGTGGAGTGCTCCTGAACAGTTACAACAGAACAAGCATGGGGACTGGCGAGCAGATGACCACCGAGACTGATACTGATACAAATAATGTTTTCCGACAGGCCATAGTCGGCCTGCAGATGCTTTTTGTAGCCTTCGGCGCCTTGGTCCTGGTACCTATTCTGACCGGGCTGAACCCCAGCGTCGCCCTGTTTACCGCCGGTGTCGGCACCCTGATTTTTCAGGTTGTCACCCGCAGGGAGGTCCCTATCTTTCTGGCCTCGTCCTTTGCCTTTATCGCTCCGATTATCTATGGCGTTCAGACCTGGGGCATTCCGGCAACGCTGTCCGGCCTGCTGGCCGCCGGTCTGGTCTACCTGGTGCTTGCATCCCTGATTATGATCAGAGGACAGGGGATTATCCATAAGGTGCTGCCGCCGGTGGTCGTCGGACCGGTGATCATGGTCATCGGCCTGAACCTGGCCCCGGTGGCCGTCCATCTTGCCACCGGCAGGACCGGAGATGGAACAGCCGTGCTCGTGGCCCAGGGACCCGCTCTTACCGTTGCCTTTGTCTCGCTTTTGGTTACTGTTTTTGCCGTGCTGCTGGGCAGGGGCATGGTCCGCCTCATTTCTATTCTTATCGGTATCTCCGCCGGATATCTGGTTTCCTACGCCTTTGGTCTGATCGATTTTGCACCGGTGTTTCAGGCACCTTTTTTTGCAATACCCGAGTTTGTCACCCCCAGGCTCAACTGGCAGGCGATTTTGTTTATCGTTCCGGTTGCCGTGGCCCCGGCAATCGAACACATCGGTGATATGCTGGCCATCAGCCATGTGACCGGAAAAAATTATCTGGAGAAACCGGGCCTGCACCGGACGCTCATGGGCGATGGTCTTGCGACTTCCTTTGCCGCCATGGTCGGGGGCCCTCCGAATACGACCTATTCCGAAGTGACCGGTGCCGTCACCCTGACCCGCGCCTTTAATCCGGCGATTATGACCTGGGCCGCCTTTTCGGCTATCCTGCTTTCCTTTTCCGGCACTCTTGGCGCCCTCCTCGGCACCATTCCCACCCCGGTCATGGGCGGGATCATGACCCTGCTGTTCGGTACCATTGCAACCATCGGTATGAATACCCTGGTTCGGGAGGGAACCAACCTGTCCCAGCCTCGTAATATGGTGATTGTTTCGCTGATCCTGGTCTTCGGAATCGGTGATATGGCCCTGGGCTATTCCGGATTCATGGTCAGGGGGATCGGACTGGCCGCCATCATCGGGGTATTGCTGAACCTGATTCTGCCCGGGAAGATCGCTCGGGATGAGGCGTGATACTTCACCGGCCTTGCGCGGCCTTTATTTGATTTTGTTGAGAACTTTTGCCGCATAGAGTTCGGCAAGATAGGAGACATCTTCGGGTTTCGGATCGATGAATTTGATCCCGACCTGATCGTTTGTATGCCAGCGGACTTCCGCCTTCGTCTTGAACACAAATCTGTTGAGTACTGTACCAACCCGGATTATCTGTCCTTTATGCAGGGGATGGGCCGGCATGATAAAGCACATGCCGGTATGATTGATATCCTGCAGCAGACCTTTCTTTTTGAGCATGCCTGTTGTTGTTGCAACATGGACATACAGCGCCCCGCCCTTCACCCTGAACATTTCCCGGACATCGGTTGTCGATAATCGTGGGTTTGCTCTCTGTTCGGTGGATGAATCCTCGTCCGGGTCCTGATCCATTGTCAGGTCCAGCGAGGGGATATCATCCCAGCTAGGTTTCTTTGCCATGGTCTTCTTGTTCTGTCAGGTTTTTTTTATCATATATTTCAGGATAGAGTTTGTGGGCACATTCCCGGCACAGGCCGTGGGTAAACTGGGCCTGGGAATGTTCACTGATATATTTTTCAATACTTTGCCAGTATCCCGTGTCATCACGAATTTTTTTACAGGAACAACAGATGGGGAGAAGTCCGCTTAACTGTTTCACCTCGGTCAGCGCTTCCTGTAACCGGCCAATGACTTCCTCCTGTTCCTTTTCCTGCCGGCGGAGTCGAATAAAAATAAAACGTATTCCCGCCAATCCGAACAACCAGATGCAGGAAAAAGCAAGGGACAGTAAAGATATTTGTCGGTTACGGGCGGAGATCATGTCGTCGGCCGCAATCGTAACGCTGATACCACCGCTTACTTCACCCTGGGCGGCGCCATATTTGGCATGGCAGGCTATACAGGGCTTCTCAAAGAGCAGGGGCGCCATGTACCTGAAGACTGTTTTTCCCCGGCCTGTCTGCAGAAGCTGGTACTGCTCAGGTTTGCCGGAGAGAAAGGAACGTAATGCCTTTTGCTCCCAGGGGTCGGGACGATTCTGCTCCGAGATGGGGTCCAGGCTGGTTATGTGAAAGATAAATTTTCCTTTTTGTGACGAGATGTCGGCCAGTTGTCTGGTCATGTAGGCGGGGTTGAGTTTGGTCAGTGTAAGTCCTTGCTCGGTCGTAACCTCGCGCAGATGAGAGTCCAGATAAGGATTCGGAGGCGTCTTCTCCGTAATCGGAACATAGATGCCGCCATGCATGGCATTCCAGAATCTTGTCATGAGAAATTCATGAAAAAAAGTCCTGGTTTGAATGGTGGCCTGGTTGAGCATCTGTTCCCGGGCCTCGGAAACATTCCAGGCGAGCAGGCCGGCAAGCACCATGGTCCAGCCAAGTGCTGTGGCCAGAAAATAATAAAAACCTTTTGACCCTTTGTTCCGCTTCATAGCTACATTATAAACGCATCGTAATAACTTCTGCAACCCAACCTTGGTGCCGGCAGCGTTTTAAAAGCGTTGGCCGACAAAGGGAAAAGCGAAAAGGTATCTCGTTACAGGGCTTGGAGCTCTGTGGTTTTATCCGAAAATGGCCCACGGAGTACTGCCGTTTAGGGCTATTTTCATTGTTCGAAGTCTACGCTATCTGTTGTGGCTGGGGCCTGAAAATCCTGGTCCAGCCATGCTGGTTTATCCGCGAAAAGAGGTTCAATAGGCCATATAACTCAGTGATTTCAGAATCAGGGCAAAACCCATGGCAAACATACCGGTCAGGCCCATGCCGCAGGAAAAGCCCGCCAGCAGGACCGGCGCATACTGACGCCACATGGAGCCGTATCGTTTATGGAAATAATAGCGGCCCAGAATTGCCCCCACCACTTCAAGGATAACGCCGTGGGGAGTTGACTGGCCCAGTCCGCGCACCACCCCGTAAATCAGCAGCACCGGCAGGCCGAGCACGGAAAGGATCATGTACATGATCAGGCCCAGGCCCATGCCGGAGAACACATAGCTTGCTTTCAGGGCCTGGAAGAAGAGAGAGTTGCCTTCCAGGGTCGAGGTCTGCATGAGCAGGGTATTGAGTGCCTGCAGGTGCCAGAGTTCCTGGGCATACGGGTAGCTGGCCGAAGGAATGGGCGCCAGCCGCCAGATAAACTGGGAGAAGAGCAGGCTTGCGATCATAACCACCGGGAAGACAACCAGTTCCGCCTTGATGATACCGCGAAAGGAGGTGCCGGTCAGCTCAATTTCACGAAAACTGACCGTGGCCTCGCCATAGTTGTGGATGGGAATGGGGGCATACCAGATTTCAATGCCCTGGTAGCCGAAATACTTGGCCCCGGCAATAAAGCTGGCTTCCCGAACCAGGGGCAGGCTGACAAACTGACCGGCGATACCCTCCATCCGGGCGGTGATATAGGAGATAATCGGGGTATAGATAAAACCGTAGCCGAGAAAAAAGATCCAGGGAAAGTTGGGAACCAGCCAGACACAGAGGCTGACGTAGGATAGGGTGGATGCAACATAGATCCCGATTGAGGTCCAGAAATTGATATCTCCCCGTCCCTTGGGTGGATTGAACAGGTCTTTTATGGTGCCCCGTTCCTGGCCGTTCTGGAAGAAGGAACGCGCAACCGACCAGACCCCGATGATACCGATGGCCAGCCCCAAGCCGATACTGAAACTCATGTAAAAATCAAAGTTGTTGGCAAAGACCGTATCCACGGTTCCCATGCCCTGGTGCCAGCGGGTGAGAATGCCGTGTTTCCAGAGGATCGGGTTGAGGATTACGGTGATGATCAGTCCGATCAGGCCACCGATGACCGCCCAGAACGGGAGAACCATGCCGATAAAGACCAGGCCGAGGTCAAGCTGGATACCGGTGGCAACTGCGGGCAGGACCTCTTCGGTGTGGCGGGTCAGCTCGACCCAGGGAATGGGGATCAGGCGGATGGGTTCGGTGAATATAAGTCCGGACACTACGGGCAGCAGGACATAAATAGCCCCAAAGGCCAGGCCGATAACTCCGCCGATGGAAAAAACCCGCCATTTCCAGCCGGTCTGTTTGTCTTCGGCCGATTCCGCCAGGGCCATGGTACCCAGTGCCCCGACCGGAGCCATGGGGAAGGGCAGACGTTCCACATCCGAGGTGATCCGGTACAGGGCATAGCCCAGCCCGAAACGGTCCACCCGCTGAATGACCTGTGAACCGACCAGGAGCAGGATGGGGATCAACCAGTCCCGATGAAAAAAAGTTCTCTGGGCCATGGATTCCGATCCGGGCGGCGGCGCAACCCAGGAGGGAATGAATTCCGTAACGCCAAGCATGCGGGCGGCATCGGACTGAACCAGATACTGGCTCCACAGCAACCCCTGAAAGGGCGAGGCCAGAGCTGCACCGGCCATGTAGTAGAGAATAAAAATCTCCTGCTGCTTGAGGCTGGTATGGGCCCGACGGGCGATTTCGGCAAAAAGAATAATGGTTACCCAGCGGGCGGCGGGACCGATGCCGGAACCGATGACCAGCTGCAGGTACATGGAACCAGGCATCATCAGAAAACCGATGAAGACTGCGCCCACCACCGTCTTCCAGTCAAATCCCTCCTCAAAATGATCCGGGGTCTTGAGCAGGTCGCGATATTCTTTGAGTTCCTTGTCGTCGTACATATTGTCAGCTTTCAGGTGCCGGGTTTCAGGTTTCAGGTTTTAGAAGGTAAAGGTTCATTTATTGATCGTGCATGGAGTGACTTTTTCAAACCATTGAGCATTTTACCGATTTCAGAGGTCTGCTGTAGAAGTGATTGCGCTATTGGCGACAGTATAAACCCTAACCTTTCAGCAAGATAGATGTGCGTTTCAAGTTCTGCCAGAGAGCCATAAGCTATAGATAGGTGCTGTATAAACTCTCGTATGTGTTGGCGATGTCGACCTTCAGCAATGTTAGCCGGTATTGACACAGCTGCTCGTCGCAACTGAGAAGTGAGGCCGTACAGCTCACTTTGAGGGAACTCCTCGCTCGCCTTATAGCAGGCAACAACGAGATCCATAGCCTTCTGCCAGACGAGTAATTGCTGGTAATTTTGTATATTCATGGCTGTCTTATCCTATTCTCTCGCCTCGCCTGGCCCGCCTGACCCCTGGCCCCTGACCCCTGACCCCTGGCCCCTGACCCCTGAAACCTGACACCTGACACCTGAAACCTGAATCAATCCGGCAGGACCTGATAGCCGCCGTCGGTGAACATGCCGATGATGGCCCAGGTCCCACCCATCAGCATGTCACCGATAATCAGGCCGATGAAAAAGAATCGCAGTTTTTTAAACATAACCACTCCGCCATAGTGCATGCAGAGGGTATTGCAGAGCCAGCCGAGAAAAAAGGAGAACCAGAGTATGCGCATGGCTGAGGAGTAGGCGGTCAGGTAGCCCAGTGGGTGAATGGGCCACCAGTAGAACCGGTTGTAGCAGAAGACCAGCACCAGCATGACCAACGCCCCGGCCCCGGAGAAGATTTTGACCCAGGAACCGGCGGTGGCACCGGTTTCCTGCAGGCGGATGACGTTTTCATAGACGCCCAGGCTTGTGCGGGTCGCCCATTCCAGCGGCAGTTCCCGGATCCCGTATTTGTAACACAGGGCGAGCATGGCGGCAAAGGAGACGCTGACGGCAACCACCAGGGTCGCACCAATGCCGAACAGCAGCAACCTTCGGTTTTTCATCTGGTGATGGAGCTGCCGGGTATGCAGGAGCGAGGGCATCAGGGACTCGCGCAGGTCGACAAACAGGACTTTCTGGCTGACTGCGGCAACAACCAGACCGATCTGGCTGAACAGGGCCGGACCGAACAGGATAAGGAGCCCGTCGATGGGGGCGGCGGTCAGGGTAAAGTAGCCGATGCCGCCCTGACAGATCACCCGGGAGGCAACCAGGGTAATCATAAAGAAGGCGGCTACCAGAAGAGTTGCGGTCAGCGGCCGCATACCGAAAAACACGGCCCAGCCGACAATGGCAGCCATGCCGGCGACTGCAATCCAGAAGGAGAGCCGGACGGAGAACCATTCCGTATTAACCGCGATGGGGCCGGGGGTAAAGGCCTGTTTGACCACATCCTGCAGGTGCTTCCTGGAAAGCCAGAGCAGAAAGAGGAAAAAAACACCATAGGCTCCGATCATCTGAGTTTCTTCCGGTCGCGCCAGGGTCGGGCCAAAGGTGACACCCAGTGATGCGGCCGGAATGTTGTAGCCCAGGACCGAGAGCAGACCGTACAGCAGGCCGCCGAAGAGAAAAAAGAGCCAGAAGGAAAGAGAAATCTGGCGGGCGGTAAGAAAGGCAAAACCGATGAAGACCGGATAAAAGTAGATCTTGAGTTTATGAAAGCCGGAAAACAGCCCTACCTTGGGGAAGTAATGCCCGGCCAGGACCAGGGTCGGAATCTGCGGCACCGACGGATAGTAGAAATGGAGGCCGTTCAACAGGTGGAGCATGATCGGGATCGAGAGTCCCCACAGCAGATAGGGATTGAGAAGAAAAGTACCCAGCTCCCCCCGGTCATAGCTTTCCTCCATAAGTCTGGGAACCCGTAGCAGGGGGAAGTTTATCCGTTCATTGTGAATCCATTGTCGGCTGAGCAGGTTGATCAGAGCGATCATCACCACGTAGCAGAGCAGGATAAAGATCGACCAGGAAATGAGCGGGGTTATCCAGTCTTTCCAGGGTATATTGATCAGAACCTCCAGCCAGCTCATTTGTCGTCCGCCGACAAGGCCGTTGTAGAGGGGCTCAATTGCGCCTGCTCCCGGATAGAGGTCCGGGGGCAGAATCGGCTGCAGAATTTCCTGCCAGTTGTTTTCTGCGGTGGCAAACTGATAGGGGGCGGTCAGATTGATGAAAAAGGTTCTGGTCAGACCGGTATAGGCAATGCCCGAGGCAATGACCATCTGCAGCCAGACCACAAGCATCTCCTGACCGGTAATCAGGCGTGCCCTGGGGAGAATTTTGGCCAGCAGCCCGGCCAGTATGGTTGTCAGCAGCAGAATGTAAAACGGGGCCAGCGGGAAATGGCCGCCGCCAAGGGGGGTGGCCTGATTGTAAATGTTGTTGATGGGGGTCAGGGCGCAGATGAGGGCGGCCAGGACTAAACCGAGCACGACGGCGCGGAGTCGGATACAATACCCTGTGTTTTGGGAACTCATGGGTTTTTCCCTTTGCCTGGGGTTAATTCGGGTAAAAGACGGCTGTACTGGGCGTGGCCCTCGGCATCCAGGGAACGCCAGATCAGGAGTTGTTTGCGCAGGCTGTGCAGGAACGGTCCGTTGAGCCGTTGCCAGAGCCCGGCTTCACCGGCCCGGCGCTCCATGCGCACATTGATTTCAAGGAAATCGTTGCCCTCGCCCGCCTTACAGAACCGCAGGTCGATCCATTGCATAATCCCGAAATCAAACGGAGCCAGCCAGATCTTTGCCCGCAGGTGGACGCAGTCGTCGACCATGGGAAGCCGGTCGCCATCATCCTGGAGAGCAGCGGCATCGACGACCTCAATCGGGCCGGTGGCAAAGATCCCATGGGAAACATCCTGGTGCCCTTTGAGGAAGCTGTACAGAAAGCCGCAGATGGATGCATGTTCGTGATAGTGCATGAGAAAGGGCAGGGTCACGGACATGGTATCGTTTACCGGCGACGGTAGCGTCCAGGTGCGGTTGACATCCGGGATGGCAATTTTAGCCGCCATTTTCGACGGATAGATCACCGACAGCAGGACGACGCCCATGACCAGGACCATGGCGGCAATTCCGGCCGTGGACGAGTAATTGACCGTGATACCCTGCCAGAGGCTGGTGCCGGCAAGGACAGCGGCGCTGGACTGGGCCAGCAGGTAACCGAGTACGCCCGACAGGACGGCAAAGGCCAGGGCCTCGGCAACAAAAAGAAAGGAGACGTGGGAGGGCGCCAGTCCCACCGAGGTGTAGACCGCTATCTCGCGTTTGCGTTCAAAGACCGAGCTGATCATGGTGTTGAGGACGATCAGGATGGAGATCAGCAGCGGGATAAGGATATTGGGCATGCCCGAGTAAGACATGGTATCGCTGGCGTTGTACAGAAAGACGCCGTTCTGCTCGCCCTGAAACAGGGCCAGGTTGAAGCGATCACTCAGCGATGGCGCCGGATTTTCTTTCTGGACGGTTGTCGGATGCAGGGCCACGCTTTTGATGGTGCCGCCCAGCTGTAGAAGCGTATCCGCCGGCAGAATCAGAACCTGACTGGGATCGAGGTGATGATAGCGGCCCTGAAAGGCCTGGACGTCTTCACCCGATTCCATGGCCTCTTTCTCGACCTCGGTCATCTCCATCACGGTTTCCGAGGGGAAGGTCGCCGGCGTCAGGGGTTCACCATCAAGATCGGTTAACTGTTGCAGTTTCTTTTCCGAAAAGACCCCGACCACCTGGAACTCCTGTCCCCAGAGAATAAGAGGGGGCTGGTCCGGTTTGTCCGGATCGATATCAACCAGTTTGGCCAGCCGTGAAGGGATGAGGATCTCATTTGGTTTCTGCGGGTTGAACCAGCGGCCCTTGATCAGGATTTTGTTCAGGCCGCTGATGGTCGGTTCCCGGGGAGAAAGTCCGGTCATGCCCTGGAAGATATAGGGAGTGCCGTTGACCGAGATTTGAATACGGCCGGCCCGGGTCGGTTCATCGGCAACCAGCCAGACCCGTGGCCCCACCAGCACCTGTCCGTTAAACAGTGACTGGAAGATAGAGAGCGACTGCATGGGCAGATCCTTCCAGTTCATGTGCTTAAGCAGCAGGCCTTTATATGGGGACGTGGTGCTGATTTGGAGCCGGTTCTGCCGACGCATGGATTTGACCGTGGTAAAACTCATGATGGTGAAGGTCAGAATTATCAGGGTCAGGCAGGTGAGTGCGGTTCGCAGACGTCTGCGTCTGAGGTTGGAAACCCCGAGGAAAAATGCGGCCGTAAAGGCCTTCCAGCTCGAAATTTCCGCTGGCCGTTTATGGGAGGTCCGACGCTGGAGCAGGGTCATTTCATCCTCAAAACGCAGGATGATAATCATGGTCACCAGGGCGGAGAGGCCGATAATGAAAAAGGCGAGAATGACGACGGTCGGGCTGTAGGCCAGTTCAAAGGCCGGATGGACCCGGGCAACGACGAGAATGAGCACCAGCAGGATGCCGGAAAAGCCGAGTATTCGTTTATAAATGGACACAAAACCAAAGAGCAGGCGTTCGGCACAAAAGGCAAAGGGCACAAACAGGGCAATATAGAACAGGACGCCGAACAGCACATCCTTCTGGGTTTTTTCCACATGGTCATAGACCCGGCTGGCCAGCGCCCAGGAGCGGCTGGATTCCTCGGAGAAGACATCATATCGATATTCGGCCAGCGCCTTGCCCGCCCGTTCAAGCGCTCGAATTCCCTGGTCATGGAGGCCGTTGATCCGTTGGTTGTGGATACCGTGTGCCTCCAGATTGTTGATGCGGGGAGTGAGCAGATCCCACATGTCGCGGGCGACCAGATAGGAGGTGTTGAACAGCGATGGATGGTCATCGACCCGGTATCCCGTTCCCAGGGGGTCTTCAGGGGTGGCATTGGTCAGGATCATCTTTTTCTGGAGGACGGAATCGGACAGGGTCAGCTTGAGCCGGGTCTCCGGGGCCAGAAAGATGGAGGCGATTATCGAGCTGCGGGTGTCAATCCGACTGTACCAGTAGCGGATCGGCGGGGCGTCGCGACGGGCATCAATCAACTGCAGCTTGGTCATGTACTGAAGGCTGCGTGGTTCCAGCAGGTTGAAGATGGTTGTCTGACGACAGTTGAACATGACCAGGTCCGTTTTCATATCACGGCGCCGCATCTTGACCCGATAGGCAGGCTTACCGGTTATTTTTTTATCAATGGCCCAGAGGACCGATCCGTCACGTTTGGAAAAGCGATACCCCTCCAGGATGACCTTGTCGCGGACGTGTTTTTTATCGGCAACACCTTTGAGCAGAAATCGACCGTTTAAGTCGGTTATGGCATGGTATCGGGCCGGTCCCTGGAAGGCGAGCAGGACACTGCTTTCGGCCGGATGCTCGGCAAAAAGCTCACCGTGCAGGAGCAGGCTTGTCCGTCCGGCAACCGTGGCAAAACCATTTCTGATGTAGCCCGGCTCCAGGGGATCCGCGGTCTGGTCGATTCCCTGGATAAGGCGCTCCACCAGCTGCCACTGGCGGTCGGCAAAATCCCAGTCGATCCGATCCACAGTGTCCCAGGGCGTGCCCCAGCTGTTGCGTAGATCTTCGGTGGTGGCAAGGGTAATGCCGGGTAACCCGGCCAGACAGGTGACCTCACCGGCCATCTGCGGCTTGTCCGGCAGCAGGTCCTGCCAGGGCTGCAGACGGTTGGGGCGCAGGGTGGAAATAAAGGTCGGCAGGCCTGGCGGGGCATTTGCGGCTGCCTGCAGAAGAACGGAATCCAGGGTTCGAAAGGCCGCGGTTCTGTTGATAATCGGACGGAGGGGATAGAGGAATCCCTGGTGAAAGGCGCCAACACCTGATCCGTGGCTGGAAAGATGCAGTGAGATCAGGGCCCGCGGTTCAAAGTCGGCCATCATCGAGCGGAACCGTTTGGCACTCTTCAGCATTTTCACCTGCTGTTTGGTCTGCGCCTGGACTAAGCGGTAGCGATTGATGGCCATATCGGTCAACGGATCGAGCAGTGCCCTGTCTTTTTCATCCAGGTCGTGCAGGTCGGTTCGCCAGCCTAAATGTCGCAGTCGCAGTCGTTCTTCACTCAGCCGGTTGATCCGTTCTTCATTTTGAGGGCTGTTCTTTTGCTCCATGCGGAGCTGCATGAGGGTTGTGGACAGGCTGTCAACCTGCATCTTGAGCGGATGATTGAGTGCCTTCTGCAGCAATGCACCGGCATCTTTCGGCAGGGTTCCGTCTTTGAACTGCTGCAGAACCTCCAGCGCCGCCTTGCTCTTTTTGCGGTCGGCCTTCAAGAGTTTTGCCGTTTTGCGCAGATCTTTGGAACGGGAACTGATGGCCCAGATGGATTCCCGCATTCCGGCCTGGCTCATGCTGTGGCCATTGGAGGCCAGCAGAAGAAATGGTCGTGTCGGCGGCGTCTTGTGCAGGCTGTCGGCCAGAGTCAGCAGACCGGCAATAGACAGGGCCTCGTCGGCCCCCGGTGCCCGGCCCTGGATAAAGGAGGTTGCGTCGTAAAAGGCTTCGACCACAACCAGCTGATCGGCCTTGTCCGGATCCGTACCGGCAAAGAGTGCATACAGGTTACTGACCGCAGTCGTAGTCCAGGCGGCCTGACCGGTCACGGTGGCCTCCGGAGGCGGGGATGTGTTGATCTCCTTGATCCCGCCCGGGAGAATGGTGGCCAGTTGTTTTGCCTCCACCCAGAAACAGGGGAACTGAATGGGGGAGAGCTCTTCCTTTTCAGCAAAAGCCGATCTCGGGCTGATACCGCGGTTGATGTAAATCAGGGCCGATGCTCCGAGTGAGGCGGCATTGAGCCAGTTTGTCATGGAGTCGAATTCCATCAGAACGATGGCACCCTGTACCTTTTTGCCGTTGAAGTCGGCCAGTTCCCCGCGGCCGGCATAAATAAGCGGACCACTGAGTCCCTCGGGGGCCAGATTTTCCGGGGTAATGGCATTATAGGCCAGGGGGTGGAGCGGGAGGGTTTTGCCTGCCAGATGCAGGGCGGCGTTATCCTGTTTGAGTATGGGGAGCAGAAAGTCAATGGTGCCTGACTTCTTGGGTTCTGCGGCCTGCAGGCGGCTGCGGATATATTCGGCCGCCCGTCTGTTACCGTCATTGCCGACACTGCGGTCGTTGAACGATGCGAGAAGGCGAACGGTTTCCTGGAGGCCGGAGGCTGCGAAGGCTGGGGATACTGAACAGGTACTGCAGAGAAAAACCAGCAGGGCGAGAAGGTGGAACAATCGAATTTTTCGTCTTGTTAGCATCCGCTGGCGGTCGGTCGTTTTTTTCGTCTGTTGTCCATCGCTGTTAGAGCAGTCCATCCGGTCTCCTGAACAGGCCTTTACTTGATGGTACCGATGGAAATGCTCAATTCATCACGTTGTTCAATCTTGTCGATCAGGCCGTCCCTGATCCAGATAACCTCGTCGGAAACATTGAGCATCTTGAAGTCATGGGTGGCTGAAATGATAGTTACCCCGCGTTCAGCGCTCATCTGTTTGAGCAGGCCGATGATTTCTTCGCCGGTGGTCAGGTCCAGGTTGCCGGTGGGCTCATCGGCCAGTACAATGGCCGGGTTGTTGGCAAGGGCCCGGGCAACTGCGACTCGCTGCTGCTGACCGCCGGAAAGTTCCGAAGGCTTATGGTCGTAGCGATCTCCAAGGCCCACCTGCGCCAGCAGATCCCGGCCACGCTGGTTGGCCTCGTCCGTGCCGGTGCCGCCGAATGTCATGGGCAGGGTGACATTTTCAAGGGCCGTCATCACCGGGATGAGATTAAAGGTCTGGAAGATGTAGCCGATCTTTCGACAGCGCAGCCAGGCCAGTTCATAGGCGTCCAGCTGGGCGATATCAACCTCGTCGATGAAGACCTTGCCCGAGGTCGGTTTGTCGAGGCCGCCGATCATATTGAACAGGGTGCTTTTTCCCGACCCGGACGGCCCCATGATGGAAATATAACGGCCGCTGGCAATGGTCAGGCTGATGCCCTTTAAAACCTGGAGCTCGTGTTTGCCGAGCTGAAAGCTTTTGGTAACATCGGTGGTCCGAACGATAGTATGTTCCATTTCAGGGCTTATATGGGGTCAGGGGTTAGGGATTAGAGCCTTGCTTCTGAACTTCCATTATAAAAAAAACGTAACTATTCAGGTAGGGGCAGAGAACTAGCCCAACCACCACCTGTAACTGTTTAGGAGTGCTCCATATCTGTGCAGTCAGGCCTGTGAACTATAGTGATCCCTATGTGAATCAGGCCTGACCGTGCAGAGATGGGGTGCTCCTGAACAGTTACAAAAAAACAAGGAAAAATTAAACCACCGGGGAAGGTAAAAACATTTTTTCCCTCCGTCTGCTCTGTGAGCTCCGTGATACAATAATGCAGCTCCCGGGTTACGGGCCAGGCCTGCTGCATCAAGGGGGACCGGTCATCCCGTCCGGCTGCGAAAGGTCTGCAGCCGCTCCTTGATACAGGTCACACCGTCAAGATGAAAATCCTCCATGGCCACGCGAAATCGTCCCGGCTGTTCAAGGAGGAGGCTGACTTTTTCCTGAAGTTTTTCCCAGCTTAAACTGTTCCACGGAATACAGTCGATCAGGTGTTTCTTTTTTAAGGCCTGAGCCCGTATCAACTGTTCCTGTCTGGGGGTATCCCTGGGGATAATCAGGGAGACGGTTTTCTGGCTGAGAATTTCACACATCGTGTTATATCCGCCCATGGAGACCACCAGATCGGCGGCGCCGAAGAGTTCTTCCATCCGGGGATAAAAGGGCCGAACTTTTATCTTGAACGGCCGGGCCCGCTTGGCAATCTGCCGTCGCTGCTCCAGGGGCATGAAGGGGCCGGTTACAAGGATACTTTTGCAGTCGGGTACATTGGCGTTTTCATACATGCGGAGATAGGTGTCCAGCAGCTGATAACCATCACCGCCGCCGCCTGTGGTGACAACAATCATTTTTTCTTCCGGACCGACGCAGAATTTTTTTCTGGTCCGTTTAATCGTTTTCCCGGAAGCCACCCGTCTGGCCAGGTAGCCGGTAAAGACGATCTTTTTCCGGATAGCGTCCGGGATGGCATATTCTTGAACGGCGTCATAGATATCCCGGCGGCCATAGACCCAGATTTCGGAATAGAGTTCCTGCAGATGGGTATAGACCCCTTTATGCTGCCAGTCGGCCCGGACGGTGTCCCGGTCATCCATAATATCGCGCAGCCCGAGAATGGTACGGGTTCCGGGTGAATTTTCCTTAAGCCATTGCAGGGTCGGAAGGACCTCTTTTTTCAGGCCCAGGGGCTCTTTGTCGACGATGAACAGATCCGGGGCAAAGGTTTCCGCTGTGGCCTGGATGATTGATTTTCGGATATTCAAGGCATGTTCGGGGTCAATCCGGATGGAGAGTGACTGGTACTCATCATTGGTTTTTTTGATCATGCCCGGGATACGGACAAAGTCCACGTTTTCCGGGAAGGAAAAGCGGCCGGCAATGGGGGAACCGGTCAGGATCAGGACATTGACATCCTCTGCACGCAGGTGTCCGGCAATGGACATGGTCCGGCGGATATGACCCAGACCATAGGTGTCATGGGAGTACATCAGAATATTATAAAATCTGTTTTTTCCCATTTTTCCTGCAGATGTTTTTTTAAGGTAAAGGGGGGCCGGGCAGCTATCTCTCGTATCTGCTGCGGGGAGAGATCACGACGGTCGGCAATTTTGCGGGCCGGTATCCCGGCCCAGATCTCATAGGGCCCCGGATTTTTTGTCAACACCGCCCCTGCTCCTATCACGGCTCCGTCCGGTATTTCCGTGACCTGGTAGAGGACAAGTACATTTTCGTGTATCCACACGTCACTGCCGATGTATTTGTCCTGCCAGAGAACACCGAGCTTTTCCTGCTGGTCCAGCAGGGGGCGTCTCCCCTGGTGGATGTGATCATGGGTATAGATCCGACTGCGGGCTCCGATCATGCACCAGGGGCCAAGGTGGATATTGCCGGTACAGTCGAGAATGGAAAATGGACTGATGCAGATGTTGGTCTCGGAACCGGCGCTGGTGACGGCTTCCGGGGAAATGTACAGTTTGCCACGATGGACGTTGCCATGGGGCCTTCGCCGCGCCTTTTTCAGGGCAGCTTTTAACTGGGCCATACTCTGGGTTGCCGCTTCAAATTCCATCAGGTATGCAGGTGTCGAATACCGGGTTCCGGGTTAAAGGGATTTTGTAACTATTCAGGTAGGGGCAGAGAACTAGCCCAACCACCACCTGTAACTGTTTAGGAGTGCTCCATATCTGTGCAGTCAGGCCTGTGAACTATAGTGATTCCTATGTGAATCAGGCCTGACCATGCAGAGAGGTAGATAAGCGCAGACTTCGAGCGTAGACTCCGTGGGGTGCTCCTGAACAGTTACGGGATTTTATTCTTTGCAATAGAAATACTCGCTGAGAAAAAAACAGGCAATGAAAAAGAAATGTTCAGGTGCCACATAGCAGGTGTCGGACCGGCTTTTTATCTTTGCCCCCGATTGTGTGGCGCCGGCAGCCGTTGTTGCCCGGGTCTTGACAAAAGACCATCAAGAACTGATAGTTACTTGTTAAGAAGTGTAACCTGTTCTTATGTATCCCGGGGAGGGCCTGTTTATGCGTCAAAACTGTTTTCTCAGCGTTTTACTCTGCGCTCTGTTTATTTTTATAGTGTCCGGCTGTGCCCGGAGCACGCCTTCGGGAAAATGGCTGAAAAGCAGAGACGGAGGGCTTTCATTTGAAAATAGAGCCATATTGCCGGATCACACCTATTATTTTATAGGCAATGAAGTTACCCCGGAGGCCATTATCGCGGTTGATAACAGGTACAGGCTGAAGACCAGGGTCTGGAGCCGGGTGGACATAACCCAGAAGATGCTCAACGACTGGATGTTCTGGATCGATACCCGGTTAAGTCCCGCCTGTCCCCATTACGGCGGGGTTATTCTGACCCCGGACGGGGATAAGGCCGGGGTCTGGTATTCGAGGAAATGGAAATCGGTTGTTAAGGTGCCGGAGCCCGGAGTGCTTCAGGTTTACAAGCCATATAGCCTGTCCGGATCACTTTGTGCCAGGCAGGAACGTTCAAATGATCTATAAGTTGTAAATTTTTGTACCTGAAAAGCAGTGAAAGTTCAAAAAACTGTATTGTGTTTTTTATTGAAATGCGTTATTCTCTTTTTAAAGGCAGGGGGTTTTATACTCTTTTAAAAAAAAATGGTATTTTTGGTTCAGCAAGACATGAAAAGGCATTGCATATCACTTCTGTTCCTGTCGATTATCGGGATACTGGTCACCAGCAATACGCTGATGGCTCAGAGTGAGCTGCCGCTGTGGGACAATGCGGTCAATCGCCTGCTGGCTGCCGGTCTGTACGGAATTGATTTGAAAGATGCCCCCGCTATGGCCATGCGTTTTGAGCAGAGCCGGGATCTCTACAAGGGACTGGCTGCGGACAAGTCCCGTCTGAATGGACAGTCCATCACCTTCTCATATGAAGGTTCTTCCGGATTGCTCGGGTTTTCCGCCGGATATATATATACTTCAGGGACGGAAAAGGGCAATCTGGGATCAGTGTATCTTGGTCTTGATGATCCCATGGGTTTTAATACCTATGATCCAACCAAAGCCTGGTATATCGCCCTTGATCTTTCCACCTCGTATCAACCCTATGACAATATATCGCTGGGGCTGGTAGGAAAGACCATGCTGATGAAAGATCCCTATGGGCGGCAGGACGGGCAGTTGTTTTCTTTCCTCTTGAATATGCCGGTGTCCTATAAAAAATACATAACCATCACCCCGGAACTGCAGTGGTCCCGTCCCCTGTCCGGCCAGAAGAGCTTTCTCTCCGGCGGCACCGGCAGCCAGGAGCAGGGAGCGGCATCGAAGGATGTCTTTTTCGGTGGTGTATCCATCAGCTTTTCCTACTGATTTTTTTCATTCCTTAAAAAAAGATCATCTCTCTGCTTTTTTTCCGAGTTCAATCCCTGTATAGTCTTTTCCCTAAGGGACTGTAAGGAAATAAGTGTAACAATATTGCGCCGAATTTTCGTTCATTTTCAAGGCGTGAAAAGAGTTGCATAGCAGTGCTATGTAACTTTTTTCGCAACGCAGAAAATGGGCGAAAAGGCAAGCAAGATGTTACAGT
>DRKH01000484.1 GCA_011051825.1 Desulfobulbus sp. | reverse complement strand
TATCCGGAGGCCCTGTTGTATTTCTCAACAACCACCGGTACCGGGCAGGAAACAGCACGACAACTGACCAAAGGAATTGTTGATGCGGTCTTTTTCAGCCCTTTTGATTTTTTTTTCAGCCTGCACCACTTTATTCATCTGATCAAGCCTTCACTGTTTATCCTGATAGAAACCGACCTCTGGCCGGGCTGGCTCTACTGCCTGCAGAAGAGACAGATCCCCGCCCTGCTTGTCAATGGCAGATTTTCGCAAAAATCTCTTGCCAGTTACCACCGTTTTCGTTTGCTTTTTCGTCCCATGTTCAACTGTTTTTCCCTCATCTCCATGCAGACCGATCAGAATGCGGAAACGCTGCACCATATCGGCATACCGGAAGAAAGAATAACCACGCTGGGCAATTTAAAATTCGATGCCGCTTTTGATACATCCTCGCCTGTCAGTCAAAAAATATGCCGTTCGGACCTGCAGCTCCTGCAACCCCACCCTCTACTCCTCTGTGGATCAACCCACAGGGGCGAAGAAAAAATCATTTTAACCGCCTTTTTGGAAATCAAAAAAAAGATACCGGACCTTCATCTGCTTATTGCACCACGCGACATCAACCGCACCGGCGAAATTGAACAACTTGCCCGGGAATACAATCTGGCCACAGCCAGGCGATCACGGATGCCCAAAAAACCTGCAGACATTCTCATCCTTGATACCCTTGGCGAACTGGCCTCCTGTTACCAGCTGGCTGATATTGCTCTGATCGGAGGTTCTCTTGTGCCTGCCGGCGGCCACAATCCCCTGGAAGCTGCATCCTGCGGACGTCCGGTTCTGTTTGGCCCCTTTATGGATGATTTTTCCGAAATCAGCCGGGATCTTATCGCAGCCGGGGGAGCACAGATGGTCACCAGCGGAGATCACCTGGCCGAGCAGATCCTGCTCCTGCTCAGATCCCCGGATCGGGCAGCAGCAATGGGCGGAGCAGCAAAAGACTTTGTCCGGAGGAACCAGGGGGTTGTTCAACGCCATCTGGATGCCATAGAGCAGCTGCTGAATCGTTCCGGCTCACCGGACCATGGCTGAGTTCGACGGCCTGCTTGCCCGCAACATCCTCCTGTCCATTACCGGCAGCTATATTCTCGGGGCAATTGGAGCCGGCCAACTTCCTCTGAATTCACCGTTCTTGCTCCTTCCGGCCACTGGAATTCTGTGGCTTGCCTACCTTTTACTGTGCAAAAAAATTGAATCAGACCTGGCCTCGCTGCTCATTTTTTTTCTCCTTGTCGGCTATATCCACACCGGCATTGCCCTGCAGCCACCGAAAAATCCGACCGATATCTATAATCGAATCACCGAAAAAACCCTTGTTACCCTTGACGGTATGGTCACGAGTATGGTCTCGGAAAACGAATCTAAATCTCGTTTTGAACTGAAACTGAACACAATTCTATACAGAACGGCTCAAACAAGAGGAGAGCGACTTCCAACCACCGGTAAAATTCGACTCTCAATGCGAGGACAACCACCTGCCTTCCTGGTTCCCGGGCAAAGGATACTTGCGGTGGCAACAGTGGACAGGATCAGAAACTTTCAGACTCCAGGTACCTTTGATTATGCCCTGTACATGCACAACCAGGGCATATACAGCTCCGGCTGGATCAGTTCTTCGCGGTTTATTGAACCACACACTACTCAACAGAGCTCAATACCGACGCCGCCAGGAACAATAACGGAAAAAATACGACAACGGATCAGCCGGTTTATACAGACAAAATGTAACCCGGTGACCGGTGGGTTATACAGGGCCCTTCTCATCGGAGACAGAAGCGGACTCAGCCCCGGAATTCAGGAACAGTTTGCCGGAACCGGCTGCATGCATCTGCTGGCTATCTCGGGCTTGCATATCGGTCTGCTGGCACTGCTGATGTATGGTCTGCTCAGCTGGATCATGAAACGATCCCAATGGCTGCTCCTGCACACCCATGTGCCCACGCTGGCCCTGGCTCTCAGTTTTCCGATTATTTTTTTCTATGCCTTTATCGCCGGGATGAATACCCCTGTTTTCAGATCGTTGATCATGGCGGCCCTTCTTCTGGCAGCAGTGCTTTTTCGCAGACAGCACTCCATGCTCAACCTGATTGCCGCAGCCGCTCTGCTTATTCTTGTACTGCATCCCCTGTCCCTTTTTACGGCCTCCTTCCAACTCTCTTTTGCTGCTGTAGCTGCCATTGCCCTGGTGTATCCAAAGATCCTGTTGTTGTTTGTTCAAAAAAAATCTGAGCGGAGGCACCACCACTGGTATACGCCGCTCATCCGCTGGCCAGTGGCGGCCCTGATTGTCTCCCTGGCCGCAACCATAGGCATTTTGCCCTTTCTCCTGTATCACTTTAACCGGATCTCACCGATCGGCCCTCTAATGAACCTGCTGATCGAACCTCTTCTCTGCTTTATCGCCCTGCCCCTCGGCCTGGCATCCATCCCTTTGATTCCCCTTGCACCAAAGGCGGCCGGAACACTACTGCATATTGGCGGCATTGCGCTCAGCGGCGCCGACATCATTACCCGATGGGCGGATCAGCTTCCCTTTGCCTCCATATGGACAATCACCCCGACCATAGCGGAAGGCATCCTTTATTTTCTCCTCGTTATCTTTGTCTCTGTATCACGGCACAGACAAAAGATTGTTATTTTCGTCCTTGGATCGGCCTTGCTTATTCTTCATTTCACAGGGGGCCACCCCTTTTTCAGGCGGAAATATGCAATACTTTCATATCTCGACGTGGGCCAGGGAACCGCCACTCTGATAGAGAATCCTGACGGAACGAATATGCTCATTGATGGCGGCGGATCGGGATCAAAACGATTTAATGTGGGAAAAAACATCATCGCCCCTTTTCTCTGGTACAAACGAATCCGTCATCTTGACCTGGTACTCATAACCCATCCCGACAGCGATCACTTCAACGGCCTGGATTTTATCCTCAAACGGTTCCACCCTGAAGTTGTCTACACCAACGGACAGCCCGGACAGAGCGAAAGTTACCAGAACCTGCTGGAGGCCGCAGTCCGTGAAAGGATACCTGTACAAACGGCTGGAACACAAGATATTCTCCACACAGATCCACTCTGTGCTCTGACCTGCCTGGGCATGCCCGGACTGGCAGTAGAGGACTTCTCTGAAAACAACAGGAGTCTGGTTTTACGGCTGCAATGCGGCAAAACGAGTTTTCTTTTTCCAGGGG
The DNA here is from genome assembly GCA_011051825.1 of Desulfobulbus sp. Lineage (GTDB taxonomy): Bacteria > Desulfobacterota > Desulfobulbia > Desulfobulbales > Desulfobulbaceae > DRLX01. The sequence continues at coordinate 1,198 of DRKH01000484.1, read as the reverse complement.
ATATCGAGGCCGAAGCCGAAGCTCTTCTTGTACAAAATAAAATTCATCTGCAGGCGGACGTACTGCTCGCCCCCCATCACGGAAGTAAAACATCCAGCAGTAAAAAGTTTATCCGCTCTGTTGCCCCAAAGTATATTGTTGTTTCATCCGCAAGATCAAAGAGGGGCATCTTCCCGGCAACCGGGAATCAAAGATGGTGGCTGCAGCAAAATATTGTCGTTTTGATCACAGCGGTTGACGGCACGGTAACCTTCCGGACTGACGGAGAAAGGATTAAAACAGGAGACTGAAGACAACATCTTTATACAGGGCGTCGGTTGAAAACATGGAACTTGTCGGGAATATTTGCCAGGAAGGCTTCTTTTATGATAGGGTATCAGGGAGATAAAGTATTTTTCCCAGTTTTAGCGATATTACAGAACCTATAGCCCATGCCCGTAATTTTTGGAAAAAAATGCCCTCGTTGCAAAACGTCGGACTGCCGGCCCCAGCACAGCAGAACATGGCCGAATCAGGTTCCGGGTGTACAAACCTTTACCTGCTCAAAATGTAAGCAGGACTTCTTTTACATTCCCCCCTGTTCCATCCTTATTGATAAACGTATCAGTGAACGGGTGGCCCCACCAAACACGTTGCTCGTCCGTATCAAAGGGGAGCGACAGCAATTTGCCAAAATCGAAGATATCAGCATGGAGGGGATCGGCTTCAGCTATGACCTGGACCTGCAGAAATTTGCCCAGGAAAATTTTACCATTGATCTCTATAACTGCAAACAGGGGACCTTCCTGAAAAATCTTCCTGTCGAGGTTGTCTCTTCCCGGGTGAGTGTACAGGAGATAGCCGGCCAGCAGGTGACCATCCTCAGAAATGGTGCCCGTTTCGGGCGGCTGAACCGAATCCAGGAAAAAATTTTAAAAGACTTTGTCGAAGGATTCAACGGCCGGGGAAGGCGCTCGAACAACAGGTAAGAGCTGCGGAAAACGTAACTATTCAGATAAGGGCACAGTTTACGCAATACCGCAGACTGTAACTGTTCAGGAGTGCCTTAGATTTGTTGTAACTATTCAGGTAGGGGCAGAGAACTAGCCCAACCACCACCTGTAACTGTTTAGGAGTGCTCCATATCTGTGCAGTCAGGCCTGTGAACTATAGTGATTCCTATGTGAATCAGGCCTGACCGTGCAGAGAGGTAGATAAG
>DRKH01000483.1 GCA_011051825.1 Desulfobulbus sp. | reverse complement strand
GTGGTCGCTGTGGAACTTTAGCTCAACTTGTAGCTTCTTTTCCATCTTTTAGATTGCCATTGGCCTGTTCTCATTTTCTTGCTTCCCGCCCCCTCATCTTTTCCAGTGTATGATAAACAGTTTTCGATTCTCATCGTTTCCCAATAGAGCAATTCATTTCCAGGCCCCTTGATACATTGTAGCCCGTGGGCTACAATATAAAATATGGAATACGAAATTGAAAAGACGGATGAATTTGACAAGTGGCTGAAAAAGCTCAGGGACCGAAAGGCGGTTCTTGCTATTGCCGCCAGACTCGACCGTGCCAAATTGGGGAACTTCGGCGATGTGGAGCCAGTAGGTGAGGGAGTGAGGGAGTGAAATGCGTATTTTTCTTGGCCCCGGCTACCGACTCTATTACACGATTCGAACCTCTAAAATCATTTTTATGTTATGCGGCGGCGACAAATCGACCCAGAAAAAGGATATCAAAAAGGCCAAAGATATGGCTAAAGCAATATAGAGAGGAAAATCATGGCTACAACAACAACTCCTTATAACCCTTTTGATTACCTGGAACCCAAGGAAGAAATTAATGAATATTTAAATAGCGCCTTTATGGACGATGACCCAATGGTTTTTATTGTCGCCCTTGGCTACCTTGCCAGGAAAAAAGGAATGTCCAACATTGCCAAAGAAACAGGCCTGAATCGCGAGAGCCTTTATAAATCCCTCTCCGGTGACGGAAACCCCGCCTTTTCAACCATCAAAAAAATAACCAAGGCTCTTGGTTGCAAGCTGGCTGTTGCATAAAAAGAGTTCAGGAAACATCTAAAATCACCGTTTTCAGCAACTGATTGAGATTGCCACTTGATCCCTTGCTGTTTCTGCCCCGGCGTCTTTTGCCAATATTCCGACAATCCACAAGCTAATACAGCAGATCAACGAGAAAGAGACTGATCGACGGTATATAGGTTACCAGGATAAGCGCCACTATCATGACCAGCATCCAGGGCAGAGCGGCCTTGGTCACATCCTCAAGCCGCATGCCCGAAAGCCCTGAGGCGACATACAGATTCAGACCCACCGGCGGGGTAATCATCCCGACTTCCATGTTCAAGGTCATGATAATGCCCAGATGAATGGGATCGATGCCAAGCGCGGTTGCAATAGGGAAAAAGATGGGTGCCAGGATCAGAATAATGGAAGACGGCTCCATGAAGTCACCGGCAAACCAGAGGATGACGTTGACCATGAGCAAAAACATCCACCATGTCATATTTTTCGCCACCAGCCATTCGGCAATGGACTGGGGAATACGTTCCATGGTGAGCACATGGGCAAAAATCATCGCGCAGGAAATAATAAAGAGCAGCATGGCGGTCATTTTTGCCGACTCAAGCATGACATGGGGGATATCTTTAAACCCCATATCCCGATAGACAAACAACGAAATAAACGCTGAATAAACCGCCGCAACCGCGGCCGCCTCAGTGGGAGTAAAAATCCCGCCGTAAATACCGCCGATAATCATCACGATCAACAGCAGTCCCCAGATAGCATCAACAAAAGAGACCCAGACCTCCTTAAGGGTGGGAACCGCCTCCCGTGGCATATTTCTGCGCTTGGCCGTAACCCAGGTCACAATAAGCAGCATGGCCCCAAGCATAAGCCCCGGCACAATGCCGGCGATAAACATCTTGCCGACCGACTGTTCCGTAGCCACCGCATAGACGATCATGACAATGGAGGGAGGAATCAGGATACCGAGGCTGCCGGCAGTTGCAATCGAGCCGACCGCAAATCTTTTGGTATATCCGGCCTCGACCATACCCGGAATCATGATGGAGCCGATGGCGACGACCGTGGCCGGACTGGATCCGGAAACCGCGGCAAACATGATACAGGCCAGGATACCGGCCATGGCGAGTCCGCCGGCCATCCAGCCGACCAGGGCATTGGCAAAACGGATAATACGCTTGGCCACTCCACCGGTGGAAAGAAAGTTGGAACTGATAATGAAAAACGGGATGGCCATGAGCGTAAAATGCTCCATGGTGGCCCCGAATTTATTGGGAAGAATACCGGCCAGAATAGCAGTAGTACTGGACCATTCCGGAATAGGATAGAACAGCAGCAGGTAAATAGCCGAAGACAGCCCGAGACAGATGGCGATTGGTACACCTGCAAGCAGCAGGATGGCAAGAACAGTGAAGATAACGGAAGCTTCCATAAAAAATACCTTGCAGGGCTTACGGGTTACTCAATAATTTCAATTTCATCAGCATCCGGTGCCGGTTCATTGCTTTGCGTAATTTTCTCCTGTTTTCCGGTGTACACCAGCCAGCCCACCTGTATGAAGCGAAAGGTTATCAGACCAAAGCCGAAAGGCAGAGCCAGATGGGGAATCCATTGCGGGATTTCCAGATCCACGGACAACAGATCCATTTTGTAGTTTTCCCAGACATAAAAAATGGAGAGATAGCACATTCCCGCAGTGAAGAGAATCGAGATACCGACTGCAGCCAGAGTAATCCATTTGCGTATCTCCGGTTTAAATTTGGTGACCAGAATGTCCACCCCCAGGTGAACCCCATGTTTTACACCGTAGGAGGCACCGATCATGACCGTCCACAAAAAGAAATATTCCACCAGTTCAGGGGCCCAG
>DRKH01000482.1 GCA_011051825.1 Desulfobulbus sp. | reverse complement strand
TCTCCACGATCCGATGCCAATGCTTTTTTTATTGTAACTATTCAGATAAGGACACAATTTACACAATACCGCAGCCTGTAACTGTTCAGGAGTGCCTTAGATTTGTTCATTTAAGACTGTGAAACGTACTGGTGCTACTCGAACAGGCTTAAATGGGCGAAGATGAGGTGCTCCTGAACAGTTACTTTTTATTTAATAAAGGTGCTCTGTTGCCGGGCGCCTGTACTCCGAATGGATGATCTTCTATGAAAGTTTCAGTGAAAATTGGTTTGGTCGGCGGTGGACAGATGGGCGAAGCACTTGTCCGCGGTATGATTGAATCCGGACTGGTCCAGGCCGATGAGCTTATGACCGCTGAGCCGGATGCAAAACGTTGTGCGTATTTACAGGAAACCTATGGTATCCAGGTTACGGCTGCGGCCGCGGACCTGTGTGATTTCGCATCGGTACTGATTCTGGCGGTTAAACCGCAGATCATGGAACCGGTACTGAATCAGTATAAAGCGGTTCTGGGCAGTCAACATCTGCTGATTTCCATTGCCGCCGGTGTTCCCATTGCCGCCATTGAACAGGTCGTTGGCGATGGACAACGGATTATCAGGGTCATGCCCAATACACCTGCCCTGGTCCTGGCCGGGGCCTCGGCGCTCAGCCCCAATACTGCGGCATCTCCGGAGGACCTGGAGCTGGCAATGGAAATTTTTTCAGCCATCGGTACCTGTGTCCATTTGCCGGAAACGCTTCTTGATGCCGTGACCGGACTGTCGGGCTCAGGTCCGGGGTACGTATTTACCTTTATTGAGGCCATGATCGACGGTGGGGTTCTTGCCGGTATTCCCCGCCCTGTCGCCCAGCAGCTGGTTTTGCAGACCGTTTACGGTTCGGCAAAGCTGGCCCTTGAGAGCGGAGAACCACCGGCAGTGCTCAAGGGTATGGTCACCTCGCCCGGAGGTACAACCATTGCCGGGCTGCAGGTCCTGGAGGAGGCCGGTCTGCGCGGAACGGTCATGGCCGCTGTCGACCGCGCAGCCATGCGCTCTAAAGAGCTCGGTTCATGAACATACGTTTTGCCGGAATCATAACCAGGCACGGCAGTTCCAGGGTCAGGAAGATTGGCGTGGAGCTTGCCGACTGGCTGAGGAAACGCGGGGTGCAGAGCCGTCTTGACCATATTGAGGCCGGAATGGATATGCTGGTTATCCTCGGGGGGGACGGAACCCTGCTTCACGTGGCGGCCCGGGCTGCTGAGCTTGATGTTCCAGTGGTCGGCATCAACCTGGGCCATCTCGGATTTCTGACCGAGATAGCAGCCGAAGAGATGGAACAGGCCCTGGAGACCATTCTCGCCGGTGAAATCCATATTGAGCGGCGGATGATGCTCAAGGCTTCGCTTATCCGTAAAGAGGGTACCGTCACGGAACCGATGTTTGGCTTAAATGAAGTTGTGGTGGTCAAGGGCAGCGTTGAGCGGGTTTTACAGCTGTGCTGCTGGGCCGATGAGGAATACATTGCAACCTATAAGGCTGACGGATTGATTATCTCCACTCCCACCGGCTCCACGGCCTATAATCTCTCTGCCGGCGGCCCGATTATCCAGGCCGAGGTCAATTCCCTGCTGGTGACTCCGATCTGTCCTTTCATGCTGGAGTCACGACCGGTGTTGCTTTCGCCCAATGTGCGGCTCACTGCCCAGCTGGCCGATGTGGCCAACGGGGTCAAGGTCATGGTGGACGGTAAACTCGGCTGGACCCTGGAGAAAACGGACGGCCTGCGGGTGGAGGCGGCCGATAAGCCCCTGCTGCTGATCAGCTCGCCCCATAAGGGATATTTTGCCATCCTCCGTAACAAACTGAACTGGGGCGGCAGAACCACGGATGTTCCTCTGCCGCCTGAACTTAGTGGGTGATTTTTTTGGAAAAGATGTCGGATTGCTTTTGTCGAGCCTGTTTGAATGTGCAGGAGTGATTAAAGCGGAAATAAATCTGATAATAATCTAACTGCCTGTTAACACGACCCTCATGCGCAAGAAAATAAATTTTCTATACCGAATCATCAAATTCGTGCACCTTCTTGACATGTTCAAAAGTAAAACTCTATTTTTTGCACGATCTGCTGTGTGGAATGACCCATATGAGCTACGTTGTAACTGGTCACAGGATTTGTAACTATGTGTTTTCATCTACCTTAAACCTGTAAGTGATCAGGGGTGCCGTAGATTCGTGCAGGCGCAATGTGGCGCATATATCCATCAAATCACTACTTGACCGATTTCTGGAAATGAATTACATTTTACATGGAAAAGTAATTCAAGAGGGGGCTACGCATGCGCAGTACTGTGACAAAAAGGGGGCAAACGGTTATTCCAGCTGCTGTGCGCCGCCAATTCAACATTACATCTTCTGATCGCCTGGAGTGGATTGTAGAAAATAATACAATCCGGGTTGTTCCCGTGAAGAAAGATCCCATCGATGCCTTCCGAGGGAAGGGAAGGGGTGGGGCAACTGCACGACTGTTGCAGGAAAGAGCTGCAGACCTGGAGAGTGAATGACGTATTACCTCCTTGATACCTCGGCGCTTCTCACCTTGCGAGACAATGAATCCGGTGCCGAACAGGTTGCCGAGCTTCTTTATCAGGCCGCAAGTGGAGAGGTAAACGGTTTGATCTGTTTTATCTCATTGATGGAAGTGTTATACCGGGTGTGGAAAGATGAGGGCGAGCAGGAAGGACGACTTGCGTTTGAGCAGGTCCATTCATTACCCCTGACGATAATCCATGAAAGTGCTGCCCTGCTTGAAAAAGCGGCTGCCATTAAAGCTACGCACCGCCTATCACTGGCCGATGCGTGGATAGGGGCCGCAGCTCTTTTGGAAGGGGCCACCCTTGTTCATAAAGATCCGGAGTTTGATTGTTTACAATGTCTGCAGATGCCACTTCCCTATAAGGAGAAAAAATAGAGATACGGTTGTAAAGTCATTTTAGGAACAGAGATTAAATAACGTGTAACTGGTCACAGGATTTGTAACTAGTGTTTTCATCTACCTTAAACCTGTAAGTGATCAGGGGCACCGCACGGAGTCTCGTCCCTCGTTTACCCGGAGTCTCGCAGGCTCGCTTACCCGGAGTCTCGCAGGCTCGCTTACCTACGGCCAGTCACGTCTGCACGAATCTACGGCATCCCTGAATACGTACCTTATTTTTTCTTCCGCTGCAGTTTATATTTTTTCATCTTGTACTGCAGGAGACTCTTCGTGATCCCGAGTTGTTCCGCCGCCCGGGCCTGAACGTTGTTGGCGTTTTCCAGGGCCTGGCGGACAAGTTTTTCTTCAATACCGTTTAAGACCTCGGACAGGCTGAGTCCTTCCGGGACAAACTGCGCCAGATCCAGACCGGAGCTCCATTTCTGAGAACTGAACTCGGTGGAGTCGGGCTGGACATCCTCGGCCTCGATCCTGTCGTCGGCACAGAGGATTGCCGCCCGCTCAATGGTGTTTTCCAGTTCGCGGATGTTTCCCTCCCAGGGGAGGCTGACCAGCAGGCGCAGGGCCTCCGGCGAGATGGTTATCTGGTCCTTGCCCAGGCGGCCGGCGTTTTTCTGCAGAAAATGGGTGACCAGGGCCGGGATATCATCGACCCGCTCCCTGAGCGGCGGCAGGTGGATGTGGATGACATTGAGCCGGTAGTACAAATCTTCTCTGAAATTCCCCTTGTCGACCTCATCTTTTATTTCCCTGTTGGTGGCGGCCAGAATACGGACATCAATGGTCAGCGTTGTATTGCCGCCCACCCGCTCAAAAGCCCGTTCCTGCAGGACCCGCAACAGTTTTGCCTGCAGCGAGGCCGGCATTTCACCGATTTCGTCAAGGAAGAGGGTCCCGCCGTCGGCAAGCTCGAAACGGCCCTTGCGCATGGAGATCGCATCGGTAAAGGCGCCTTTTTCATGGCCGAACAGCTCGGATTCAAGCAGGTTATGACTCAGGGATGCACAGTTGACCGAGATAAAGGGGGCCTCGCGACGGGGGCTGAGGTTGTGAATAGCCCGGGCCACCAGCTCCTTTCCGGTTCCGGACTCGCCGGTGATCAGAACCGAGGAGGGGGTAGGGGCGACCTTTTCTATCAACTGATATACCGCCAGCATGCTCGGGTTTTTACCGATCATGCCCTCAAATCCGGAACGTGGATTGATTTCGCTTCGCAGCCGCTTAATCTCTCGGACCAGGCCATAATGCTCAATGGCCTTGCGAATGGAGGCCAGGAGCTGCTCATTGGAAAAGGGTTTGGCCAGATAGGTGAAGGCGCCAAGGTGCATGGCCTCGACCGCCTTTTCCACCTCGGCATAGGCGGTTATCAGGATGACCGGCAGGTTTTTATTGAACTCCTTTATCTTTTTCATAAAGGCGATACCGTCCATGCCCGGCATTTTCATGTCGGAGAGCACCAGGTCCAGGTCCGTGTCCCGGACAATGGGCAGGGCAGCGGTGGCGCTGTCGGCGGTAAAGACTTCATAGTCCTCATCCCGCAGCAGCTCAGCCAGTACAATCAGATAGTTGGGCTCGTCGTCAACAACAAGTATGGTGTGCATGTTTTTTCCTTTTTTAGCGTGAGATATGGATTCACTGTGCACTGTTGGAGCATTTGTCTCCGGCGGGTCGATGGGCACGAATGGTCTCTATGCGCTCCAGCAATGTTTCCAGGATGCTATCAGGCGGGCATAAATCCCGGTTGCCCCCGGCAAGGCCGCTGTTCCCATGATTGCCGCCATGATAATCACTGCCGCCGGTTGTGATCAGGTTATAGCGTCGGGCCAGTTCATGCAGTTTCTTTTGTATCTTTTTTGAATGCGCCGGATGGAACACTTCCAGGCCGTCAAGTTTTTGTTCAACAAGTTCAGCGACAAGCCGGGCCTGCAGGCTCATGTCCGGCGAT
>DRKH01000481.1 GCA_011051825.1 Desulfobulbus sp. | reverse complement strand
TATAAGAAAAGAGCGCCGGTCGCTCCGTTTCCTGTGGGCTGGGGGAAAAAACAAAAAAAAGGTTTACAGAATTGATCAAGTATTCGATAATTATATTTTCTTTATGGCCCCTGTCGAAAGAGCACAGCGGTTTTTTCCGCAACGGGATCACCTTTGTAACGGGATGAATACAAACATATTCATGTAAGTTATGTATCTGGAACATTTTCAACTCCATACCTCGCCGTTTCGAGAAGAGATCGACCCGCGGGTTTTTTTTCCCGAGGCGGGCCGTGATGAGATTTGCCGGGGACTGCAGAGGGATCTCGAGGAAGGCCGACTTTTCGTCAAGCTCATCGGCAGTGAGGGCACCGGCAAGACGCTTTTATGTAAAGTCTTGTTTGAAACGTTGCCTGACGCGCTTGAGGTCGTCTATATTGACAATCCGAGAGGATCGTTTGATGATGTACTGCGGGTCGTCTGTCTTGACCTCGGTCTCCAGGCCGTTGATGAACAGGTGAATCTGGTTGACGAGCTGAAAAAACTCCTGCGGCTCAAAAAAGAGCAGGGGCGCCGGGTTGTGCTCGTGCTTGATGGGGCCGAAAATATATTTCTTGCCACCCTGGAACGGTTGCTGCGTTTTCTCTGTGAACTTGAAGAGCCGGTGAATTTTACCCTTCTGCTTGTCGGCCGTCCTGCCCTTGATGTCAACCTCGAACAGCTCACCGTGTACTGTACCGGGGTCGACATTCATGCCGGCTACCGGCTGGAGCCGATGAGTTCCGAGGAGACCGGACGCTATCTCATCTTTCGACTTTTGGCTGCAGGCCTGGACAAGGATAAGCAGCGAGAGCTGTTTGCCGGTGAGGCGGTGGACAAGATATATGCCAGGGCCGGCGGTAATCCGCGCCTGACCAATATCCTGGCCGAAGAGGCCCTGCAGAGATCCTGCAGTGAAAAATCGTTTATGGTCCTTCTTGACCATGTGGATTCAAAGGCGGACCAGGCCGGGATTAACCGGAAGAAAAGCGACCTGTCGGGATTTCTCCAGCAGAAAAAGAGGCTCCTCTGGCTCTGTGCAGGCGCGGCCGTCCTGCTGGTTGTTCTTTTTTTGCTGCTGCCGGGAAAAAAACAGGGGGAAAAGGTAACCACTCCGGAGGCTGTATCCTCCTCTACAGAGGAAATCCCGGCAATTGGATCGCCGGGACCTGAACAGAAGAGGGCGCAGACGCCGAAACCCGAGCCCATCGAGGCTTCTACGCCTGCAGCGGATTTGGGGGCGTCAGCCGGAAATACTGATACCGCAACCGCCTCCGACGGCAATCGGTCCGTTGCCGAGATTACGGCTGAAGGCCATAAGAAAAAGCCGCCCAAAAGAGACGGGGCCGAGTTGTTTCAGGAGCGCTTGCGGGCCAGTGCCGGCTGGCTTGCCGGGTCCTATCGCGGCCAGTATACTATCCAGCTTATGATGCTGTCCTCGGATCAGGCCGTTGCAAATGTGCAAAAGCTCTTTGTTCAGGACGAGTATTCCTCCATCATGGATAAGCTGTATATCCTGCGGAAAAAAACAAATCCGCCGACCCTGTTTGTCTTTTATGGAACCTTTGCCTCCATGGAGGATGCCCGGCAGGCAAGAAACCGGATGCCGATATTTTTACGCAAACATCATCCCTATGCCCTGTCCATTGCTGATGCCCTGACTAAAACCGAAGATTAGCCCCCGGGTGTCCGGATATCCGTCAGTCCATCGTAGCGAGATACTCGCAATATTTCATATCCTCTTCAAGGACATGGTTTATCAACCATCCTCGCAGGAACTTGTAGAAATCCGGGCGGACTCCCTCATCTGCACTGTTGACGCGCTCCTTGAATTCCGTTATCTGTTCTATTAATTGACGGTGTTTCTGTTGGTGTTCCTCCATAAATGGAAACTGAATTTTTTCCATAATGGCTTCTTCGTCGGAAAAGTGTACTTCGGTATAGTGGATAAGCTCTTCCATTGCGTCGTTTACGGCGTCGATCCCCTTCTTGTCTTTCACTATACCGAACATTTCGTTAATCAGTTCAACCAGTTTCATGTGCTCCTGGTCGATCTTTTCATTGTTGACGGAGTAGGAATCTCTCCACTTGATTAAGGGCATGGCAAAACCTCTGCTTGTAAAAAAAAAGTTCCATTCGTCCGCTGGCCGGGGCGATATTCATGCTGGAACAGAGATGACCTTGTGCACGGCCAAAAAAACGCTGTTGTTCAACGCCTCCCGGCAACAGGCGAAAGGTAAGTGATCAGACACTGCACGGAGTCTCGTCCCTCGCTTACCCGGAGTCTCGCAGGCTCGCTTACCTCTTCGCAGGCTCGCGACTGTCTGCATAGAAGGGCTATTGCAGACCTGACCTGCGGTCAGTCGCCCCCCAGCACTATTCTATAGCGCCCCTGCTTACTTACAAGTTCAGGGCAGGTAAAACCCATAGTTACAGATCCTGTGACGAGAGATACGGCGAAAGTCTGTCCGTCGTCTGTACCGGCAAGTCTTTTTACGACAAACTGTTCCTGGAGATATTTTTTCCAGCGGAAGAACCCTGTCGCTTAAAGGATAATATCATGGACGTGTTGTGAAGGTCCATGGGTAAACCTACCAATAATAAACAGGGTATAATTACCTAACGCCTGTCCATAAATGATCTTTTTGCCTGATCTCTGCGTCATGCTCCAAAAATAATGGTCGGGATATCACTTATCTAAAGTTTTCTGGTTTTGAAAAATGCCAAGGCGCTGACATGGCGCTACTGGAGCGATAGTTGATTTATTTTTATCGCATTCCTTGACCTTGAACGAAAATACTCATTTCTGGACAGGCCCTCGTTGTCTGGGCAGGAGCTGACAAAAAAAAAGGGGTTGTGGAAAATATTCCACAACCCCTTGTTCTCTCGTTGGTGGAGGTAAGCGGGATCGAACCGCTGACCTCTTGAATGCCATTCAAGCGCTCTCCCAGCTGAGCTATACCCCCACCCAAACTTTGACTCGGGTCTGATACCATGATTTGACTTCCCTTGTCAAGATGTAATCGTCGATAAAATGCTCTTCCAACTAATTTTTAAGCGGGATTGCCTATATCGGTTGTCAAATTTGCCTTGTATTGGTATTGTAAAATATTTGTTTAAGTTGTGGGTGAAGGACGTTACGACGTGTAGATACTTTTCTTTTTGCATTCTTACAGGTTCGTGGTGGTGAGCGGGGCTCTCTTGTATCCACTGTGGACTGTTACAACATAAGAATAATAGGTGATATTGGATGTTTTCTCCGTTTAATTTTCTTTTCGGCTGGATGTCGAATGATCTTGCCATTGATCTTGGCACTGCAAATACCGTGCTCTACGTAAAGGGCAAAGGCATTGTCCTGCGGGAGCCCTCAGTTGTTGCGGTGCGTCAGGATATGCGAGGAAGCAAGGTGCTGGCAGTTGGTCGTGAGGCCAAGGAGATGCTGGGGAAAACACCTGGTAATATTGTTGCCATTCGGCCGATGAAGGACGGAGTTATTGCCGATTTTGAAGTCACCGAAGCCATGCTCCGTTATTTTATCAACAAGGTGCATAACCGGCGGACCCTGGTCCATCCGCGTATTATTATCTCCGTACCTTCCGGTATAACCCAGGTGGAGAAACGGGCTGTCCGCGAATCAGCGGAATCAGCCGGTGCCCGTGAAGTTTATCTGATAGAAGAACCCATGGCTGCAGCTATTGGTGCGGATCTCCCGATTACCGAGCCGACTGCGAATATGATCATTGATATCGGCGGCGGCACCACCGAAGTCGCTGTTATTTCCCTGGCCGGTATCGTTTATGCCAAGTCGGTCCGGGTGGCCGGCGACAAGATGGACGAGTCCATTCTCCAGTATATCAAACGAAAGCATAATCTGGCCATCGGTGAACGGACGGCTGAGCTGATCAAGACCACCATCGGCAACGTCAAGCCGGAAGAACCCTATGAGACCATGGATATCAAAGGTCGGGATCTTGTCTCCGGGGTCCCGAAGACGCTGACCGTGACCTCCAAGGAGATCCAGTCGGCAATTGCCGAACAGGTCGATGTTATTGTCGATGCTGTTCGAGTCGCCCTGGAAGTAACTCCGCCGGAACTTTCCGCCGATATCGTTGACCAGGGTATTGTCCTCACCGGCGGCGGCGGACTCCTGAAGAACCTGGATGTACTGCTCCGGGATGAAACCGGAATGCCGATTATTGTTGCCGATGATCCGCTTTCCTCCGTTGTACTCGGCTCCGGTCAGGCCCTGGACAATCTGGAAATTCTGCGGGAAATTGCCATTGATTAAGCCTGCGCTCCAGTCACCTGCACTGTCATTCAACTCCAGCCGTTATTGCTGATTATCTCCCAGCCTGATGAGGAAAAAGGGAAGTAGAAAACCAAAGGGACGGTTTCGGGCCTTTCGTCTTGTCCTGCTTATCGGCTTTCTTTTGACCATGGCGCTGATTTTTCTGGTTTCCACTCTGGGAAGTCAGAAGTTCGGTCCCCTGCACGAATTACTCTTTGAAGCCGTTGGTCCGGTACAGAATATTCTTTCCCGTGGCACGGATTCCCTTCGTTCCCTGAAGCAGGACTATGTTGACCTGTTGTCCGTGCGTCGGGAAAACGAACGGCTATGGTCTGAACTCCAGGAGTGCCGAACCTTAAGCTATAAGAACCGGGAAGCTCTTGCGACCAATACCCGCCTGCGTAAGCTTCTGAATTTTAAGGAAGTAACCGGGCTGCCCATGGTAGCCGCCCGGATTATCGGCAAGGATCCCTCGGTATGGTTCAGAAGCGTCATTATCGACCGTGGGGCCAGAGATGGCGTTTCCAGGGGTATGGCCGTGGTCAACGGCGAAGGGGTTGTCGGTCAGATCTTCTCGGTCTCGCCGAATTACGCCAAGGTATTGCTTGCCATTGCTCCTTCCAGTGCCATGGATGTGCTGCTGCAGAAATCCAGGGTCCGCGGTATCCTCAAGGGGACCGGATCGCTTACCTATAAGTTGGATTATATCTTGAAAACCATTGAGGTCGAAGAAGGCGATCAGGTGGTTACCGCCGGCTACGGCGGGATTTTTCCCACCGGCCTGCCCATCGGTGTGGTCTCCAAAGTAATCAGGAAGCGGCGGGGCATGTTTCTGGAGGTTGAGGTTAAGCCGGCCGTTGATTTCCTGACCCTCGAAGATCTGCTGGTTATAGAGCAGGAGTTGATTATCTCCAAAGATGAGGGTGGTGTCCTTCCTGTTGAACCGTAAGCAAAAAAGGTTTTTTGGGTTGGGTGGAGATGTCCCTTATGTGGTGATTGTGCGTCTTTCTGAGTGATTGTTATGTTTGTTATCGTTTTTTTTGTTCTCGGGGTCCTGCTCATCGGATTACAGACGACCCTGTTTATGGTCAATCCGCTCTGGAAAGCCTCCCCTGATCTCTATTTTGTGCTGGTGGCCTATCTCGCCTACCGGCATGATCTTCTCCGCAGCCTGATTATCCTCTTTCCCCTGGGGTTGATTTTTGATGTCCTGTCCGGGGTGTTGCTTGGCATGTATCCGGCACTCTTTATTCTGGGATTTCTGCTGCTCAAGTTCATGGCCATGCACCTGCCTGTTCGTGAGTCGCTCTACCAGGTGCCGATGATCGGTGTCAGTTATCTGCTGGTGAGCTGGCTGGTGTATATGTTTATGAGTTTTGCCTCCGAGTCCCTTCTTGTCCCCTGGTCCTGGCCGGTGATGCTCATGCGGGCCGGGCTGGTCATCCTCTGTGCCTTTCCTCTGTTTCGTTTTTTTGAATTTATCAACCGTCGGATTGAGGGGAAAGGTTCCTCGCTCCATAAGATGCGGTTTCGATCCGGCAATCGGTACAGGGAGTAGAGTCCGTGGTTAGTCTGGGCAGAAGGAAAAAGAGCAACCGTCGGCGGCCGGAACCGTTGCTTGATACGGAACGGAAAAAGGATGTCGGTGTAACCCGTTTGATTCACCGTGATGAAGGTGAACTCGATTTTTTCCGCAAGCGGACCCTCTATGCAGCCTTTGTTATCATCTTCTTCTTTGCTGTTCTGGTCAGCCGGCTCTGGTTTTTGCAGATTCAACACGGGAATAAGTACAGTCGCCTGGCAGACAATAACCGGGTTCGCTATCTTGAGATTGCCGCGCCGAGGGGAAACATCCTCGATAGAAAGGGGCGTGAGGTTGTGACAAATCGACCGTCTTTTAATGTGGTCTGGGTCCGTGAAGATAACAGCCTGGATGACGCCCTGCTCAAAAAGATGGCCCGGATTCTGGACGTCGATGTGTCGGAACTGCTGGCCGGTATTCGTAAAATGGCCGGTACCCCCGGTCATATCCCGGTTCGGCTGGCAGAAGATATTGACTGGGAAAAAGTTGCCTATATTGAAAATAACCGGATGAATCTTCCCGGTATTAAAATCGAAGTTGTGCCTCTGAGGGTTTATCATTATGGAAATCTGGCTTCACACCTGATTGGCTATCTTGGGGAGATAAATAAAAAAGAATTACAGTCGGCACCCGAAGGGGTGTACCGGGGCGGAGATCTTATAGGGAAGATGGGGCTGGAGCGTCTGGAAGAAAAGGCCCTGCGGGGAGAAAAGGGGCGTCACTACATGGAAGTGAATGCCCTGGGCTTTGAACAGCGCAATCTGAAAGGCATGGACCCGCTGCCGGGAAACGATCTGCAGCTGACCATAGATATGGATCTGCAGCGAACGGCTGAAGAGGCCATGGCGGCCGGAGACAAGTCCGGGGCTGTTGTTGCGCTGGATGTGAACAGCGGCCGCCTGCTGGCCCTGGCCAGTGCGCCGGTGCTGGAGCTTGACAAGTTTATCGGCGGTATCTCCCATAAGAACTGGCAGGAGATGCTGGACAACCCTCTGCATCCGCTGGTCAATAAAATTGTTCAGGGGCAGTATCCCCCGGCTTCGACCTATAAACTTGTGACAGCGGTGGCCGGGCTTGCCGAAGGGGTTATAACGGCTGATTCGATTATTTACTGCCCCGGTTATTATCGTTTCGGTAATCGGACCTACCGCTGCTGGAAGCGCAGCGGGCATGGGGCCGTTGATCTCAACCGGGCCTTATCCGAATCCTGTGATGTATATTTTTATCAGGTCGGCCAGCGTCTGGGTGTCGACCGAATTGCCAAATATGCCCATCTTTTCGGGCTGGGGCGAAAAACCGGGGTGGAGATGGAGCATGAGAAGGCCGGGCTTATCCCTACTGCGGCCTGGAAAAAGAAGCGATACGGCAAGGCCTGGCAGGAAGGCGAGACCCTGTCGGTGGCTATTGGTCAGAGTTTTAATCTGGTAACACCGATTCAACTGGCCTTTATGACCGCGACCGTGGCCAACGGCGGAACCCTGTATAAACCCGGTCTGGTGGAAAATGTCCGTGATCCGGACGGCCATATTATCAAGCAGTTCGAGCCTGAAGTGGTGGACAGGCTGGAAGGGCAGGGACGTAACCTGCAGTTGGTCCGCAAGGGGCTTATTGAAGCGGTCAACGGACGGCATGGAACCGGGCGGCGGGCCCGGCTCAAGGATTTGGGGATTACCGTTGCCGGCAAGACCGGAACCGCCCAGGTGGTCCGCTTGAAACAGTATAAACATCTTAAGGATAAGGATATCCCGTATAAATATCGTGATCACGCATGGTTTACCTGCTTTGCCCCGGCCGAGAATCCGGAAATTGCCGTGACCGTTCTGGTTGAACATGGCCTCCATGGAGGCTCGAGTGCCGCACCTGTGGCGCGGGCGGTTCTGGAGACATATTTCCGTGAACGACTGACCAGTGGCGAGGAGATTTCAGTGCAGATACTGGAAGGTGGTGCGTCCTTGCCGACGCACAGTACCGCTGGAGCGGGAATTCCTGAATGAGAGAGGAGTGAGAGAGGATGTTGCGTTTTGATCGACGTCTTGTACATCATTTTGACTGGGTAATGCTGTTGATGCTGCTTCTGATCTCCGGGATGGCACTGGCAAATCTCTACAGCTCCACCTGGAACGGTGGTGATTCGGCGTCCCCTGTGTTTTTCAAGCAGATGTATTTTTTCTGCGCCGGCCTGGTGGCTATCCTCATACTGACGGCCATTGACTACAAGGAAATGGAAACTCTGGGCTATATTTCGTATGTCGGGGTGATCCTCCTGTTGCTGTACACGAATTTTTTTGTGCATACCGTTGCCGGAACCCAGCGCTGGATAAACCTGGGTTTTTTTCGCCTGCAACCCTCGGAGCCCGCCAAGCTGATCCTGGTCTTTGTCCTGGCCTCCTGCTATTCCAGAAAGGAGGTGAGGGGCGGATACCGGCTGCGTGATCTACTGCTTCCCGGCGCCTTGACAGCCGTTCCTTTTGTCCTGATTCTTATTCAACCGGATCTGGGTACGGCCTTGATGCTCGGAATTCTGTTTGTCTCCATGACTGTTTTTGTCCAGCTTCGCTGGTCGACCATTGCCATCCTTGGCGGACTGGGTGCTGCCTGTGCCGGGGTCGGCTGGACCTTCCTGCTCAAGGATTATCAGCGCCGTCGAATTGAAACCTTTCTCAATCCCGAGGGGGATCCCATGAATCACGGCTACCAGATTATGCAGTCGAAGATCGCCGTCGGTTCCGGAGGAGGCTTTGGCAAGGGCTTTATGGAGGGGACCCAGGGGCATCTCCATTTTCTGCCCGAGCGCCATACCGATTTTGCCTTTTCCGTCTGGGCCGAAGAATGGGGCTTTGCCGGGGCTTTTATTTTTCTGAGCTGCTATTTTTTCCTGCTCCTCTGGGGAATCAATACTGCAATGACCGCCCGAGATAAATTCGGTGTTCTTCTGGCCTTTGGCCTGGTAATGCTTATTTTCTGGCAGGCGGTGATTAACCTGTTTATGATCATGGGCTTTCTGCCGGTGGTCGGTATTCCCCTGCCGCTGTTCAGTTACGGCGGTTCCTCGCTGATCACCACTCTGCTTGCCGTTGGTGTTCTGATGAACATCCGGATGCGTCGTTTTCAGGCGCCGCAGTGAGGTCGGAAGAACATATGCCCACCGATACAGACAGCAACCCGTCACAAAAGACCCGGATCTCCAGGTCGGATACCATCCAGTTTCTTGGTGCCCTGGAACAGCTCCAGAAATTACAGGATGTACAACCACCCCGAATATTGATTGTCGATGATGACAAGCCGCACCGAGAAAGTCTGATTACCTTGCTTGGGCTTGTCGGCTACGAATGTCTTTCGGCCGGCAGCGGCAGCGAGGCGCTGGCCGTTCTGAAACGGCACCATGTCGATCTGCTGCTGTTGGATCTGCTGATGCCCGGGATGGACGGGCATCAGCTTATGGAGCTTGTTCGTGCCCGCAATCAGGATGCCGCCATCATTGTCATCAGCGGTGATGCAACCTGGGCTGCCGCGACAAAGGCCATGAGGAGGGGGGCGGATAACTTTATCCGCAAACCCTATGCGCCGGACGAGGTTTTTGTGGCCATCAAAAGAAGTCTGGCCCAACGTGAGCAGAGAAAGCTCCTGGAGCGCAAGATGGTTCGGCAGCGGGTATCGGAGCAGCTGCACCGTTTTATTGTCGATAAGTCACCTGATTTTATATATATACTGGACGCAAGCGGATGCTTTCGATTTGTCAATGAACGGATCAGCGATCTGCTCGGTTACACCAGGGAAGAGCTACTCGGCTGTCATTTTAATTCCCTGCTCGTTGATGCAACAGTGACCGAAAAGGTGATTTTT
This sequence comes from Desulfobulbus sp., assembly GCA_011051825.1. Classification (GTDB taxonomy): domain Bacteria; phylum Desulfobacterota; class Desulfobulbia; order Desulfobulbales; family Desulfobulbaceae; genus DRLX01. The sequence continues at coordinate 1,620 of DRKH01000481.1, read as the reverse complement.
AATACACCCCGAGATGTGGAAAAAACCGTCACCCTGGAGGTGCAGTTCAACAAGAAGCCGGGTATGAAATCCGGCAATTCAGATCCCGTCACCGTCGAGTTGACGGTTCAGAGTGCCTATTATAGAGATTTCACCAATGGACGTCGTGTTTTTCTGGGCAGTTACGGTGTGGCCCGGGACATCAGCATGAGGAAACAGGTGGAGTCGCAGATCTGCTACCAGGCCCACCATGACCACTTAACCGGGTTGCCTAATCGCAGTTTGTTTAATGATCGTCTTGCCCTGGCCATCAAGCAGGCTCGGCGCAACAAGGGCAAGATCGCTGTTTTTTTTATCGACCTGGATCATTTCAAAACCATAAACGATACCCTTGGTCATGCCTTGGGCGACCGAGCTCTGGAGGCCATTGCCTCACGTATTGAAAACTGTATCCGCCGGGGAGATACACTCTCAAGGATCGGCGGAGATGAGTTTGTTCTGCTCATGCCCCAGTTGAAGATGGAGGAGGATGCTGACAACCTGGCCCGTAATATCGTCGAGATCCTGCAGGCGCCGTTGTGTCTTGGCCATCACGAGGTTATAATCACCGCCAGCATCGGTATTGCCGTGTATCCGGATCATGGCCGGGATGCCAATACCCTGATAAATCATGCCGATCTGGCCATGTACGAAATCAAAAGTCGGGGAAAGAATAATGTCGGCTTCTATTCGCCGAAACTCGATAAAGTGCATTTAAGCAACCTCTCGTTTGAGGTGGAAATGCGCAATGCACTTGAACGTAATGAGTTCATCATAGAGTATCAGCCCCAGGTGCGTCTGGGGGACGGCTCGATCCGTGGTCTGGAGGCGCTGGTCCGATGGCAGCATCCGACCCGGGGGCGGCTTGCTCCCTGTGACTTTATCGGCAAGGCAGAGGAAAATCAGACCATCCTGCCCCTGGGGAACTGGGTTATTGAACAGGTTCTGCACGATGTGCGAAACTGGAGAAAACAGGGCATTGATCCTCCCGTGGTCGCCATTAATGTTTCCGCTCTGCAGCTCAGGCAATCGAATTTTACGACGGTTCTGGTGGAGTTGTTGCAGCGGTATGATATTCCCGGTCATTGTATAGAGCTTGAACTGACGGAAAATGTGATCATGCAGGATGTTAATGACAAGATGCGATGTCTGAAAAAGGTAACGGATGCGGGAATACGGATCGCCATTGATGATTTCGGCACCGGCTACTCCTCCCTGAGCAACCTGCAGCGACTGCCGGTTGATACTCTGAAGATGGACCAGTCCTTTGTCGATGGCATCAACCCGGCCACCGGTGAAAACTCGATGGTGTCCATAATCATTGCAATGGCCAGGGGGCTGGGGCTGGGCCTGATTGCCGAAGGGGTGGAGAAACCGCATCAGGCCCAATACCTGGAGCAGGCCGGGTGCCGCCAGGGGCAGGGGTTTCTGTTCAGCACGCCGCTGAACTTCAGCTCAACCGTACGCTACCTGGAGCAGGCCCCCTGCGGGCCGGTTCAGTAGTGACTCGGGCCGAGAACGCGCTCAATTTTTTTATGCAGTTTCCTGGAGGACGAGTTTCTTCAAGCCTTCAATAAAAAGCGGGTCATCATTCAACCCCGG
>DRKH01000480.1 GCA_011051825.1 Desulfobulbus sp. | reverse complement strand
CAGGAGTGCTCCATATCTGTGCAGTCAGGCCTGTGAACTATAGTGATTCCTATGTGAATCAGGCCTGACCGTGCAGAGAGGTAGATAAGCGCAGACTTCGAGCGTAGACTCCGTGGGGTGCTCCTGAACAGTTACGAAAAAAGGTACTGCTTTTTGAACGGGAAGGGGGGTGAGGGCATAGCCGTCAAGCTAAGGGATAAAAAAAACGGCAGCTGCTGAAAATGCTCAGCAGCTGCCGCAAAAAAGACAGGTTGGTTTAGCTTCTATAACGCAGAGAAGGAACCACCTTATTGATGAGCCAGAAGAGAATAAACGGAGTTGCCGCGACGGTAAGTGCCCCGAACAGCCCTTCTTTATAGGTTTCGATGCTGTGTGGTATCATCGGCATATGGTAGTGCATAAAGCCATCAAAGGACAGGGAGAATGCCTGACCACCAATGACAACGTTCCAACGCATCATGAAGACCCCGAAGAGAATCAGGGCCAGGGCAAGTGACGTCCTTTTGATGGATGCCCTGGGGATAATCAGCAGTATGAAGGGAACGAGGTTCCCGAACAGATACTGGAGAATGAAGATATTGACAAAATCCTTGCCGTACATGACCGAGCGCAGGATGTCCCACGATTTCATGGCGGTATAGCCACGGAAAATCTGGTCAAGCAGCTCAAGGGTGATGGCCGCAATCAGAAAACCAATCAGGTAACGCGTGGTCTTGCGGATAAGGTCGGTTTCAGCGCCCTTGATCAGCTTGACGGATTCGTCGCCACGGCCCTTGGCCAGGGCTGTGGTGAATTTTTTCCATTCCATGATGATGATATAGGTCAACATACACAGGGCAATACCTGAAACCACGGCCGACATGATGAAGATAACCGGCATGAGCGGTGACATCCACAACGCATTGGCCTTGACCGAGCCAAAGATAAATCCGGCATACCCGTGGAGGAAACAGGCAACCGGAATACCGATACCCGCCAGTATCTTAACGGCTTTTTTATCTTTGGCTACGGAAGCTTCGTCAAGGTCATAGGCTCCGAGGGCGAGAATGGTATATATCGTCCTCATAAGGGAATTGGAAAACCCTTTTTTGTCCTTCAGGGCATTGATCTGTTCAACGAAATGGACCCGGTATACAAACCAGATTTCACTGAGAACAATGACACTGTAGGTCGTAAAAATGATACCGAAGGCGGAAATCGCCGAAGTAAAATGCGGCGTAAACAGCACCTCCATACCCCTGAACGGCTGTTGCAGATGCATGAGCAGGGGCATCATTGCCACCGGCAGGCAGGCCAGGGAAAAGACCAGGGAGAACCTGGCCATGTCCTTCAAATCTTCCTGCCCGAAGACATGGTACAGGGAGGACAGAACAAAGGCACCTGCAACCAGACCGGTCATGTACGGGTACAGGACGATCTGGATACTCCAATATATAAATTCATTCGGGTAGACAAAACCTTCTTTGGTTGTCCACTCCATTCCGTGTGCTATTAAATTGCTGTGTGCGACTAACTGATCTACCATCATTTCACCTCACGTTTTCGTCCAGGCCGATATAGAAAACCTGTGGCTTGGTACCGTATTCATCTTTTAAGACAGCAACTCTTTCGGTCAAAATTGCCTTGGTGACCGGATCATCAGGATTCTTCAGGTCACCGATCTGGCGGGCGCCGAAAGCGCAGGCATCAACGCAGGCTGTCTTCATCCCCTTGGTTATCCGGTGGTAGCAGAAGGTGCATTTGTCCGCAACCTTGTAGACCGGATGGAAGAAACGGACTCCATAGGGGCAGGCCATAATACAGTAACCGCAACCGATACACCACTTGCGGTCGACCAGAACAACACCATCCTGGGTCTGAAAGGATGCGCCGACCGGACAGACCTGCACACAGGCCGGATTTTCACACTGGTTGCACAGCTTGGGTACGAAAAAGCCCTTTCGGATATCGTCAGGGTTAATGGTTTCCCCTTCTATCTTTGGACTCGTAAAACCGTCCCTGGCACCGTTTGGTGAGTCCACATGGGTTTTGTCATCCTTGGTCACCACGTATCGTTCAACCCAGGTTCGGGTAATCGGCAGGTCGTAGGGAACCTTGTTCTCTTTTTTACAGGCCTTCACGCAAAAACCGCAACCCACGCATTTATAGGTGTTGACCAGGAATCCCCAGCGTACCGCAGGGTCACCAACCGCGGCTTTGGCTTCGGCCGGGGTCAGGAATTTAAAGTTGCTCAGGGGAAGTGTGGCGGCAATGGCTCCTCCCACTAAGCCTTTTTTTAGAAAATCTCTTCGGGAACAACTCATTATTCCATATCCTCCAGGTTGGGATTATGCGGATTGTGGCACTCTACGCATGTCTTTTCCAGATCGTCTTCATCCGGATTCATTGAAGGAATGTCCTCACGATGACTGCTGGGATAGGGAAGAGCCATGTGGCAACGCAGACAGAGGTCCCTGCTTCTGTTGATGGTCAGTGCTTCCGGATTATCCGGGTGATCCATGGCCGGGCCATGGCAGTTTTCACACTGGATTATGGCGTGTTTTGATTTGGCGATGCTCTCGGCGTTGTCCTCGTGGCATTCTGCGCAGTATTGCCGCCCCTTGTAGCTGACGGGAAAGTTTTTCCAGTCCTTGACAGCGCCGGCGCGGTAAAAATTATAGGTGAAACTATCACCATGTACGCCGAAATCGGACGGAACCATGATCTGTCTGGCCGTCAGAATCAGGATAACAAGAACAATGGCTGCAAACAGCGGCCGTAGTACGTGGTTTCTCATACAATCCACTCCTCCTTTTGGTAAAAAAAAAATTGAAAACCCGTGCGTCGAGGCACTTCCTGACCGATTACAGGATGCATCTCGGAAAACCTCGCACAGCTTACGAATAACTAGGGTCTGTCCACAGGTGAATCTGTTGATGAATGGTCTTTTTGCCCGGTCTCTTCGGAATATGAAAAAAATATGAAAAAAATAATCCCGGGAATAGCATGTAGATGCCTGCGGTTATTTTTTTCATATTCCTCGACCTTGAACGAAAATCCTCATAAATCAACAGGCCCATAGATAATCTTTCTGAGTCTCGCGGGTTCACGTACCTCGAACGAAAATCCTCAGTTATGGGCAGACACTAATCAGCCTTAAGGGGTGTTGCTCTGTTTGCCGGTAATGCTCTGCATAAAAAACAAACAGGTTCAAGTCGAAGTTTCGCCGCCACGACCATATCAATAAAATATTGAAAATGTGTGGCTTCTGTTCTTCGCCTCAGCCGGTCGGGGAATACTTGAAAGCCGATAACTTCTATTAATACCACAACGTAGGGAAATAATTTTGGCAGTTTATACAACTCTGTGGTAAAGAAGTAAACAACGAACTTCATAAATAACATAAAAAAAGTACACAGATACAGGAGACAACCCCTGTATCTGTTAACTATATTTCGAAAAAAGCGTACTGATTAAAATTTGTTCCACTCTAACCGACTCGATAGAAAAAATGGCGGACCTTACACTAGAAGAAAAAATTAATCAACTCTCAGATCAGATTACTATCCTGACCAATCAGCTCAGCAAACAGAATGAGCGACTGACAACCCTTGAAAAAAAACGGTACAGCTCTTCCGAGGCAAGTCTTGCAGCCGATGCTTCTGAGATCAATGTCCGCCGGAAAGCCGTCCAGGATTATGGGGGACAGGAAAACACACAAAAACCCAAGGCGACCGGGAGTTCATGGGCCGGGAGTGGATCTTTCCTGGCCAAACTGGCGACAATCTGTTTTATCCTGGTTGTTGCGCTGGTGCTGCGTACCTTGACGGACAGCGGTATTATTGCTGCCCGGACAGGTTCATACATCGGGACGCTCTATGCTGCTTTTCTTATTGCCGTCGGCTGGCGGATGCTTGCGCAAAATCGGAAAATCGGCTCCATTTTTCCCGTCTGCGGTGCGCTGCTGATGTTCGCCCTGGTTGTCGAAACCCATGCCCGTTTTGAGGCATACACTTCCTTAACCGCATATACTATTCTCCTGCTTACCCTGGTGCCGCTGGTGATCCTGGGCAAGCGCTATCAACGGGCGTTGTTTACGGGTGTCGGCCTGATCGGTGCCAGCTGTACGGCCATGGCCATTGATTTTCCAGCACCTTTTTTCCCAATGCTGGCACTTTTTTTATTTGCGGCCAATGTTATTGCGTTTTCCTTTGAAAATCGGCGGACCAGATGGCCTCAGGCGCTTCTGTATATTCTGACGGTACTGTTCTGGTTTGCATGGGCAATTAAACTGCATGCACCCCTGGTCAAGGGAATGGAGACCCTGCCTGATGTTGCCCTGCCCTGGTTCCTGCCTGTTACTCTGTTGACGGTGTTTACCTTTATGGGGATTTCCATCTACACCTCTTTTTTTAAAGGAGATTCTCTTGCTCCGTTTGATCTTGTCCTGCCGACGATAAATGTCCTCTGGCTCTATCCGGTCTGCAGTCTGGTGATTCTTCCCTGGGTAGGTGACGACCAGCTGCTGGGAGATGCCGGTCTTGTTCTGGCCGGGGCACACTTTGTCGTTGCCGGGGCGATCTTTAAGTTCAGTCGTCAGGGCGGACCCGGTATTTGTGCCTATGTTTTTTCCGGGGCCACCCTTATGGTCATGGCCACCCTTGCGGCAGTGGATAATATCCTGCCGGCCCTTCCTCTCTGGGGACTGGTTGCCGTGTTGCTGACCCTGGCTTCCCAGGCCTGTGAGATCGGCGGGATCCGTCTCACCTCCTATTTACTGCAATGTGTTGCCATTGCTCTTGGCATTTCCTACGGAGTGTTTCTCCCGGGAACCGCTACGCCGCTGCTCTCCATTTCCGTTGCAGGTTCACTGGCCGTCATGAGTGCATTTCAGTATCAGTGGAGCCGAAAACATCCAATCAGCTGCAGTATTGGTTTCTTTGCCATGTTCGACCCGAAGGATTATTCGGCAGTCGTGCTGTTACTGGCGGCTCTGGTCAACGGCTTCTGCATGCTTCAGCTGGTTGCCTATGACCTGCTTTCTTCTGCAGCAGATCCTGCCAATGCCCTGCTGGGAGCACAGTCGGTTTTTATTAATATCGGGGCAATAGGGTTGATGGTTTTCGGTCTGTGGAAAAAAGATCGGGAGATCCTGTACACGGCCATGGGGGTTGTGGTTATCGGGGCCTTCAAGGCACTTGGTTACGACCTGTTCAAGGCGCACGGTATTCCCCTGGTTGCCAGTGTCTTTTCTTTCGGGGCTGCGGCTGCGGTAGGATCGGTGGTGCTGAGTCGTTGGTCACAGAGCGGGCATGGCAGGACCATACCCTTACATCGATGATCGGCAATGAGGCTGAGCCGCGAAACTATTGCTGTTCGGTCACCTGCGGCTGTGGCAGTGTTACGGTAAAGGTGGTTGCTGTATTGAGCTTGCTGCGGACCGAAATTGACCCGCCATGGGCGTGGATAATTGCCCGGACCAGGGTAAGCCCCAGTCCCAGTCCCGGTTGACTGCGGCTGCGGTCACCGCGAAAAAGCCGGTTCCATATCTGGTCTTTTTCCGTTTCTGAAATCCCCATTCCGTTATCGCTTACGGTGACAACGGCCCGGTCATTTTCCCGGCTCAGGGTTATTTCTATTCTGGTCGCGCCATATTTGATGGCATTATCTACAAGGTTGGCCCAGACCTGGCCGATACGATTGGGATCGACAAGGGCCATGACCGGTTCGGAGTCATGGACGATCAGTGAACAGTTTTTTTCTTCGGCAATGATGGAATACAGTTCGACTACCTCCTCAATCGCCTCTCTCAGGTCGCGGGGCTGCAGGTCGAGAACCATGCTTTTTGCCTCGGCTTCGGCCACATTGAGCATGGTGTTGAGCATGGAGAGTACCCGGTCTGATTCTTCCAGGCATTCGCTGAGCCGTTGACGAAGTTGTTCGGAATCCGCCTGTTCCTGAAGTCCGTATTCTGCAATGGTCCTCAGGCGGGTCAGAGGTGTGCGCAGGTCATGGGCAACATTATCCATGGTTTCCTGTAGTTGTTGAACCAGATCCTGATGGCGTTTTGTCAAATGGTTTACCGCCTCCAGCAGCCCCTGTTCTCCCGGAGGGAGCTGCATCATGCCAGGATGGGACTCATCTTGTCCCCGGGCCGCCTTTTCAATCTCCCGACCGAGTCTGGTCAGAGCTTTCCGGTGATGACGAAACATGATCCCGGCCGGTAGAAGTGCAACCGGTGAAAGGAATATCCAGGTGAAAAACAGCTTTTTTTTAAGCTGATTATACAGAAGTACCGCATCGGTTGCCCTGACACCTGCCTGGAGAATAACACCGTTGGCCAGGGTAAGGGTCCTGATGGTCCAGAACTCCGGGATTGTCTTGTCCAGTTGAATCCAGCTGCCGCTCAAGGTTATGGCAAACGTTCGGAAGTCAGGCAACTGTAACGGCTGGCCGCCGTGCCGGTCTGAAAGGAAGAGCAGTTGGCTGTTTTGTGTCTGCAGGCGAAGAAAGGTTGTCCTGCCGGGGGAGATTGCCGCAAACGTTTTCTGCAGACCCGGGGAGCCCTGTTGTCTGTAGGTGGTCAGGAAATGAGAGAGATTGCTTGTGCACAGTTTGTTGTCGGCCTGTTGTATCGTCAGGCGAAGGGAAAGGATTGCCGGGACGAACAACAGAAAAAAAAAGAACAGGCAGACTGCTGCCTGTTTAAGAAAAAAAGGGGCCGGAAAGCGGTTAATCTTCTTTAAGTACATAGCCCATGCCCCGCACGGTATGGATCAGCTTATGTTCGTGTCCTTTATCAATCTTGTTTCGTAATCTGCAGACCAGAACATCTACGACATTTGTTTGCGGATCAAAGCTGAAATCATATATTTTTTCAAGAATGGAGGTCTTGCTTACGATCCTTCCCTTGTTGCGAAGCAGATGCTCAAACAGAGAAAATTCCCGCGCACTTAAAGGAATCGGTTGGCCGTCCCGTTCAACACTGCGCTGTAGGAGATCCATATGCAGGGTTCCGGCTGAAAGGATCGTGGACTCGGCATTCCCTGAATCCCTTCGAATCAGCGCCTGAATCCGGGCCAGGAGTTCGCCGAATGAAAATGGTTTGACCAGATAATCGTCGCCACCATGTTGCAACCCTCTGATCCGGTCATCAACAGATCGTTTTGCGCTTAAGATAAGTACAGGCGTTGTTTTTCCCTGACGGCGTATGGTTTCAATCATGCTCAAGCCGTCGAGTTTCGGGAGCATGAGATCGACAACCGCGGCATCATAGGGCAGGGTGGAGCAAAGGTCTAACCCTTCCTCACCGTCCCGGGCAAGATCAACGGCGTAACCGGCTT
>DRKH01000479.1 GCA_011051825.1 Desulfobulbus sp. | reverse complement strand
TTTTTCCACCATGTTTTCATAGCCGCGTTCCAGGTGATAGATCCTTGAAATCTCGGTCAGACCACTTGCGGCCAGGCCGGCAATGACCAGAGAGGCGGAGGCCCGCAGATCAGTTGCCATCACCGGTGCTCCACAGAGTTTCTCAGGAGGAATCCCCCGCACAACGGCACTGGCGCCGTCTATGGTTATATCGGCTCCAAGGCGCTGCATTTCCGCCACATGCATGAATCTGTTTTCAAAAATAGTCTCATGGACAATCGAGGTGCCCTCGGCCTGAATGAGCAGGGCCATAAACTGGGCCTGCAGGTCGGTGGGAAAACCGGGATAGACCATGGTTTTGATATCAACCCCCTGCAGACGGCATCGACTTCTCCCCTGCTGTTCCGGACAGGAGACCACAAAGGCACCGGCCTCCTCAACGATTTCCACTCCGGCTGCCCGTAATTTTTCGGTCAGCGCCGGCAGGTGTGCAGGATTGCACTGCTCTATTCTGACCCGGCCGCCGCTGGCGGCAACGGCTATAAGGTAGGTTCCGGTTTCGATTCGGTCCGGAATAATATCTATCTCGACCGGCTGCAGGGCGGTGACTCCATTTATAGTGAGACGATCACTGTCCTTGCCGTTGATATCCGCACCCATGGCAACCAGCATATCAATCAGGTTGCCGACCTCGGGTTCACGGGCGGCATTTTTAATGACAGTCGTTCCCCTTGCCAAAACGGACGCCATCAGCAGGTTCTCCGTCCCGGTGACGGTAGGCATGTCAAAATAGACCGTTGCCGCACTCAGTTCCGTCTCACACCTGGCCTCGACATAACCATGGGTCAGGGTGGTTTTAACTCCAAGCTGTTCAAATCCCTTGAGATGATAGTTGATCGGGCGGGCACCGATGGCACATCCGCCAGGCAGGGAAACCCTGGCATAGCCGGAGCGTGCAAGCAGCGGACCGAGCACGAGAACCGAGGCCCGCATGGTTTTGACCAGATCATACGGCGCTTCTCTACCGGTCAGCCCGGTTGTGTCGACATACACCGTGGCCCCCTCTCGCCGATGGGTCGCACCAAGGGTTTCAAGAAGCTTCAGCATGGTGCGGGTGTCGCGAAGATCGGGCACATTGTTCAGGGTATGTGTTCCCGGAACCAGAAGGGTGGCGGCAAGGATGGGCAGAGCAGCATTTTTCGCCCCGCTGATCTGTACGGAACCCTCAAGAGGCTTTCCGCCCCGTATATGTATTTTATCCATTATTCAGTAAGTTATATTGTAACTGTTCAGGAGTGCTCCATATCTGTGCAGTCAGGCCTGTGAACTATAGTGATTCCTATATGAATCAGGCCTGACCGTGCAGAGATGGGGGTGCTCCTGAACAGTTACGTTATATTTAATTTTTCAGCTCGTTTTCAGGGATACAGCATTTGGCCACCAACCACCAAAAGGTATCTTTCGGTCGAATATGCCGTGTCTTCACCTTTTAAGACCAATGTTGTGATGCTGTTCCCTCCGACACTGACCATAACAGATAATCAGCATTCTTTTTTCCCCAGAGCAAGACGTGGACGATCGGCATAATCGCTGTGAACGGCCACCTCTCCAAAGCCGCTTTCATGGAGCATTTTCCTGATCACCAGCCCCTGACCGGCACCGATCTCCAGGCACAGCCAGCCGCCTGGCCGCAGATAGTCGACACTTTCAGGGATGAGACGCCGGTAACACTCCAGGCCGTCACTGCCGGCAAAAAGAGCCTGGGCCGGTTCATATTCGCTGACTTCCGGGTGGAGATCATTTTTCTCCAATTCCGCCACATAGGGGGGATTACTGACAATAAGGTCAAACTGCTGTTGACGACCCAGTTCAGCAAACAGATCGGAACAGATAAAGGTGACCCGGTCCTGCAGTTGATGTCTGTTGATATTGGCGACTGCAACCCGCAAAGCGGCGGCAGAAGAGTCAACGGCAACAACCGAAGCGTCCAGTTCTGCGGCCAGCACATCGGCAATAACACCACTGCCGGTCCCCATATCCAGGATATGCCTGCAGTCAAAACCTTGCCGGCGGACCAGGGAAAGAATCCGTTCAAGGACAAATTCCGTTTCCTGCCTTGGAATCAAGACATCCGGGGTCACCTGAAAATCACGGGACCAGAATTCGACCCGGCCGATAATATATTGCAATGGTTCCTGTTGCAACCTGCGGGCCAGCATGGCCTGATAGGACGCCGTCTCTTCAGGATTAAGGCGCCGCTCCGGATCCAGAAATAAAGCCGCCCGGTTTATGCCAAGCAGAGCCTGCATAAGGTATTCCGCTTCAAAACGGGCCGCTGTACAACCGGCATGCTCAAGCAGGCCGGTTGCCTCATGCAGAACATTTCCGAGTAATGAAGCATTTTTCTCTTGAGCAGGAATACTGTAACTATGTGTTTTCATCTACCTTAAACCTGTAAGTGATCAGGGGTGCCGTAGATTCGTGCAGGCGCGACCGTGCGAAGAGGTAAGCGAGCCTGCGAGACTCCGGGTAAGCGAGGGACGAGACTCCGTGCGATGCCCCTGATCACTTACGGAATATTCATTGAGTGAAAACAGGGGCAGCATAGTTGGGAAAGCAATATCCGTTCCACCCCTGCATTGGGGTTGAGGAGACCGATCACTGCATAAGGTTCAGCGCTTCGGTCTGATAATGGGTAATCAGGGGCAGGATGACCTCATCAACATTACCGGCCAGCACCTGCTCAAGCTTGTACAGGGTTAGGTTGATGCGATGGTCGGTTATCCTTCCCTGCGGATAGTTATAGGTCCGGATACGTTCGCTGCGATCACCTGAACCGACCTGACTTTTACGTTCTTCGGAGATCTTGTCGTGCTGCTCCTGCTGAATCTGATCAAGCAGACGCGCCCGTAAAACCTGCAGGGCCTTGGCCTTGTTCTTGTGCTGGGATTTTTCATCCTGACAGGTCACAACAAGTCCGGTCGGCAGGTGGGTGATTCTGACCGCAGAATCGGTGGTGTTAACGGATTGTCCCCCGGGACCCGAAGATCGGTAGACATCAAATTTCAGTTCACCCGGCTCGATGTGGAGGTCAACTTCTTCGGCCTCGGGAATAATTGCAACGGTAACGGCCGAGGTGTGAATTCTCCCCTGGGTTTCGGTCTCGGGCACACGCTGTACCCGGTGCACACCGGATTCATATTTTAAGCGGGAATAAACCTGATCGCCGCTGATCAAGGCAATGATCTCTTTAAAGCCGCCGATCCCTATTGGACTTGAGCTCATAATTTCAACTTTCCAGCCCTTACTTTCGGCATATCGACTGTACATCCGGAACAGATCGGCGACAAAAAGAGCCGCCTCATCCCCGCCGGTTCCTGCTCTGATCTCAAGAAGGGTGTTTTTTTCGTCGTTGGGATCGCGGGGCAACAGGAGAACACGTATTTCATCCTCAAGTTCTGCCTTGCGCCTGGTCAACTCGTCACTTTCGCTCCTGGCAAGTTCAGCCAGTTCAGGATCGTCGGCCTCGTTTTGTATGAGTTCCCTGTTCTCTTCCAGGTCGGTACAGACGACGAGATAGGCATTATACAGTTCACTGAGCTTGGTCACATGGGAGTGTTCACGTACCACCTTCTGATACCTGTCCTGATCACCAACAAGTCCGGGGTCGGACAACTGCATCTCAAGTGTTTCTCGCTTTTCGTTGATATCAGATAAGTTTTCGAACATAAAGGAAGGTCGCTCAGGGATATACCCTATTCAAGGTGTTGTACGTGAAAGGGAGAAGATATAGCTCTGTACCGGCTCGACAGCCGGCTGTTCAGGCTGTTCTTGAGGGTAAAAACAAAAAACCACATGACAACACGGGCTGTTGTCATGTGGCAAAAAAGAAAAAATCTATTTTTCGTCTTTCTTGTTGAACTTGGCGTATTTCTTTTTGAATTTTTCGATTCGACCAGCAGTATCGATCAATTTCTGTTTACCGGTGAAGAAGGGATGACAGGCGGAACAGATTTCGACCTTCATTTCACTGTTGACAGATCCGAGTTCAAACTCGTGGCCGCAGGCACAGACAGCATTTATCTTATGGTATTCTGGATGGATATCCGGTTTCATTTTGTTTGCCTCCAAATATATTCTTCCCTGCTCGGGAATGCAGTTTATAAAAGGATGAAATATAATTCAGTTTCATCCTTTTTCAATAAAAAAAACGAATCTACCGATTCATAGTGGCAAAAAACTCTTCATTGGTCTGGGATTGACGCATCCGATCCAGTAAAAATTCCATGGCATCGGCCGGATTCATGGACGAAAGCAGTTTGCGGAGAATCCAGATCCGGTTCATATCATCCGCCGGCAGCAACAAATCCTCTTTACGGGTTCCGGACTTCTGCATATCAACCGTTGGATAAATACGACGATTTGCCATCTTGCGATCAAGGACGATTTCCATATTTCCCGTGCCCTTAAACTCTTCAAAGATGACCTCATCCATGCGGCTGCCGGTATCAATAAGGGCCGTGGCCAGGATAGTCAGACTTCCCCCCTCTTCCACATTACGGGCGGCACCGAAAAAACGTTTCGGCCGGTGCAGGGCATTGGCTTCGACCCCGCCGGACAGAATCTTTCCCGAAGCAGGCGTTACCGTATTGTATGCCCGGGCCAGCCGGGTGATGGAATCAAGTAGGATAACCACATCATTTTTGTGTTCAACCAGACGTTTTGCCTTCTCGATAACCATTTCTGCGACCTGGATATGTCGCTGTGGAGGCTCGTCAAAAGTGGAGCTGACGACTTCGGCATCCACATTACGCTTCATGTCCGTTACCTCTTCAGGCCGCTCATCGATCAACAGGACAATCAGTTTAATCTCTTTATGGTTGTGAACAATGGAATTGGCAATTTTCTGCATGAGTACGGTCTTCCCTGTTCTCGGCGGCGCAACGATCAGACCTCGCTGCCCTTTGCCAAGGGGGGCGGCAATATCCAGCACCCGCATGGAAAAGTTGTCCGGCTCAAGCTCAAGTCGTATCCGCTCCTCGGGGTACAACGGAGTCAGGTTGACAAATGCCGTCTTATTCTTTGCGGCCTCAGGCGGTTCAAAGTTGATCCTGTCCACCTTGAGAAGAGCAAAGTATCGCTCATTATCCTTTGGGGCCCGAACCTCGCCTTCGATCGTGTCGCCGGTACGAAGATTAAGCCGCCTGATCTGGGAGGGAGACACGTAAATATCGTCAGGGCCCGGGAGATAGTTGTAGTCGGGAGCCCGCAGAAAGCCAAACCCGTCCTGAAGCACTTCCAGTACACCGCTGCCCCGCAACTTTCCATCTTCACCGGATTGTGCTTTAAGAATGGCAAAGATGAGCTCCTGCTTGCGCATGGTGCTGTATCCCTCAATCTTGAGTGAGGCAGCAAGAGCAATCAGTTCCTTAATTTTTTTGTTTTTCAGTTCAGTCGGGTTCATTGACCAGGTCTTCCTCCAATAAGGTCATTAAAATTATATGCTGCAAAGCGGAGACTCTGCCAGGTGATGAGACCGCCCAATACGATCACCATGTCCCTGAACAGAATGTAAAAGAATGCACAGCAAACGACCTGTTGCTGCAATATTTTTTCTGTTACGTACAGCCGTCTATTGAGTGCTTGCGGCAGAAAGTGCCTTGAAATGATAACTATCGAATATATTAAAAAGGAGTTGAGTCCTTACAGTATGAGGATCTATGCGTTGTATAAAATCGGATTGTACAGCTGAGAACCATCCTTGATGCGATCAGGATATCATAGTAACTAGATATTTGTTTAATGGTTTTCTGTCAAGCATTTTTTATAAAAACGGTTGAGCCACAACCAGACTTCACCTTTCAACATAGCGTTGCCCCAGATGCATAACCTGCAACCAGGTTTCCACCCAGGGGCCGCTGTTGTCAATGACGTGGTCCGCGGCCATGCATTTTTCTTCCAGGGGATCCTGGGCACCAAGAACACGGCAGCAATGTTGTTCACTGACCCCGTCCCTTGCCATTATTCGCCTGGATCTGGTGAGCGTGTCTGCATAGACCACAACTATCCGGTCAACATCCTGCTGCCAGCCTGCTTCAAAAAGCAGTGGAATCTCAATCAGAATCGTCCCTCCTTCCAACCGGCTGCACTGTTTACGCATCCGTGATCTGGCCAATGGGTGGAGCAGTCGATTCACCTCGTTACGCAGGGAGTCATCGTTAAAAATAGCTGTACGAAAAGCTGCTCTGTCCAGAGAGTCGTCCTGATCAAAAAAACGCGTCCCGAATCGTCTGTGCAGGGCCAGCCAGCCGGGTTGTTCTTTATCAAGGATCTGCCGGCAGAGTATATCGAGATCAAGCAGCGGATGATCAAAAAAAGAGGACCAGAAATTGGCCACCCTGCTCTTGCCCGAACCGATCCCGCCCGTAATTCCGATAATCATAGCTCAAGCATCCAGCCTTCGTGCAGAGTTGACAAAAAGAAGTCGTCACGGGCACCCGTGCCAACTGACAATCTTCAGTCAAATGAAACCACCCGGCCCGTAACCAGTTACGTTCGAATCTTAGCGGTACCGTTTATTGAGATCGGAAATCACGGTTTGCATGTCCGCAGGAAGAGGAGCGGTAAACTGCATTTCTTTACCTGTAACCGGGTGACGGAACGAGACCGTTGATGCATGAAGAAGCTGCCGATGTATGGTCGGCTCGGTCGCAGCTCCGGGTCGGCCTCCATACAGGCGGTCACCGGCAACTGGGGAACCGAGCGAGGCCATGTGTACCCGTATCTGATGGGTCCTTCCGGTCTCAAGGCCGATTTCAACGAAGCAGAAACCGGGCCAGCGCTGCTGCACCTGCCAGTTGGTTGCGGCGTATCGACCATGTTCCTGGAGAACGGCCATCTTTTTCCTGTTTACGGGGTGCCGGCCCACGGGGGCGACCAGCCGGCCATTGTCCCGGCCGGGATGTCGGAGCAAAACAGCATGATAGGTCTTGGATATCCGGCGATTCTTAAAACTCTCGCCAAGATTTCTCAGCGCAGTTTCCGTTTTGGCGACAAGGAGGATCCCTGAGGTATCCTTGTCAAGACGATGGACAATCCCGGGACGATCGTTCTGGCTGCCGGGAAGATCAGGGTACCGGTAAAGCAGACCGTTGACCAGGGTTCCCTGCCGGTTTCCATCCCCGGGGTGAACGACAAGACCGGCAGGTTTATCGACAATCAACATTTCGGAGTCCTCATAAAGCACTCCGAAATCAATTGGTTGAGCGATAAGAACCGAGGGTTCCTTTGCTGGAAAAGTTACCGCAACAGTATCCTTTTCATGTAACCGGTAGCCCGCCTTTACACGTTTGCTGTTCACCAGCACGGCTGCGGTACGAATCAACCGGCCAAGAGACGCCCTGGAAAAATCAGGGTACTGACGGACAAGAAAATGGTCAAGACGCAGGCCGGAATGATCGGCTGTAACGATAAAAGATTCCGGCACGGTTTCGCTGCCTGCTGATCATCCGGTGCTCGACTCTCACCAAGGAAACAATATCTTGCAAGAAAGCACCGAATGAGGGGAATGAGATGAGGTCTCAGTGAAAAAGTTTTTCTATCTGTTGTTCAATTTTTTCTTCATCCATCTTCTGAGCCAGAGACAGTTCCTTAACCAGTAAACTCTTGGCGGTATCCATCATTTTGCGTTCGCCATACGAAAGGTCTTTGTCAACGCGAAGAATAAAAAGATCGCGCAGTACAACGGCAACCTCATAGACGGAACCGGTTTTAATCTTCTCCATGTAGTCACGGTACCGGCGGTTCCATGTCTGTGAACTTATTTTTATATCACGCTCTTTGAGGATCTCGAGGACCTTGTCCACCTCGTCCCTTGAAATAATGGCCCGCAATCCGACATTATCGCTGTTCGTTGTCGGGATCATGATAGTCATATCATTATCAAGGATCTTCATCACATAAAATGACTGATCTACCCCACCTATTGTCTGGGTTTCAATCGCCTTTATACAACCGACACCATGGGCTGGATATACTGCCATATCTCCTGCTGTAAACACTCGTTCCTCCTGCAAACATAGTATAACCAAGGATACATATAAACCACACGCCTGCCTCGGCAACCACTTTATCAGGTAACAATTACCCGTATGAAGGAATATTTATAACACAGTTTTCCCAAAAAAGCAAAGAACTCCGATTTGTTCCGAATATTCCTGCACTGAAGCTCCGGTTTGCTCTGTCTTGGCCGGAAGCGTTCCCGGTCCAGCGGTTATTTTCCGTTGATCCTGTTCATGCAGGTGTCAATGCCGCTTGTGAGAAACAACTCGACAGCCTGATCGGTTGTTGCAAAAACACGGTCAAGAGAGGACGCTTCTTCCCGGGAGAACTGTGCAAGCACATAGCGTTCAACGGTTATCCCGTGGCCGTTTATTGCTTTGGGTGGACGGTCAATACCGATTTTCACCCTGGCGAAATCGTCGCTGCCGCACTGTTGAATAATCGAACGAATGCCGTTATGGCCGCCTGCCCCTCCCCTGGCCACGACCTTAACTTTACCAAAGGGTAAGTCAAGGTCATCATGGAGGATTAAAACATTACTCAGGGGAATTTTAAAAAAACGAATCATCGCGCCGATACACTGCCCTGAACGATTCATATAGGTTTCAGGTTTGACCAGCAGGACCTGCTGCCCGTAAAGACGTTGTCTTAAATAGCGGCCTTCAAACTTTACACTCCGGGGAAGGCCACATGCCGCAGAGGCTGCAAAGTGATCCAGGGCCATGAATCCGGCATTGTGCCGGGTGGACTTGTACTTTGTCCCGGGATTTCCTAACCCGGCGATGAGAAAATCAGATTGAGCCATGGGTTCAACAGGAATCTGTCCTTTCTTGTTGGTCTTACCGCACATCCGACCTGATCCGAAGACCTGTCTCCCGATCGAAGCGATGCGTATATCCAATCAGCTGCCCAATTAGGGACCGGCACGAAATAAGTATGACGATCAGGTGCTCTGATTTGGGTTGAATTTGGACGGTTCAATTGAGCAAAACCGCAGGCGCACAGCAGTGCTACGTTGAGGATTTTGCGATTGCGAATCGTTCAAATATGGCCCGAAGCAGAGAGGCATAGGTGTTGTGGTTATTTCGTGAGAGTCCCTTACTACCGGACAGACAAAAAACAAAAAAAGCCGGGGAGGCTCTCCCCGGCTTATCAAAAACTGTCCCCCCACTTCGGGAAGCAGGATCTACAGAACCTATAGTACCTGAACACAGGTCACGGTCGCATCTTCAAGCATCTCTACCTGGGCAGGGAGCTGGAGATCTCCAAAGGTTACTCCGGCCTCACCACGATCAAGTTCCGTAATATCAGCAGTCAGGGAATCAGGGATATCCAGAGGACAGCCACGAAGATGGGCTGTATCCTTGAGGATCTGTAATTCACCGCCCATGTCCACTCCCCGGGCGACTCCGGTAAACTCGACCGGCACAACAAAGTCCAGGGCCTTATCAAGCTCAATTTCAAGAAAATCAACATGGACCAGCCGGTCGGTGACCGGATCTTTCTGGATTTCCTGAACCAGTACCTGACGGGTACCCTTGCCGTCGCCTTCAATTTCAAGCGTAACCACTGCATTGCGCCCATGGATAAACAGGAGGTTCTTAAAGAGCAGGCCTGCATCAAACTCCAGCGACACCGGCTCATTTCCTCCGCTATACAGAATCGCCGGGGTTTTGCCATTCATCCGCAGCTGCCGCATGGGCCCCTTTCCAAAAACCGTACGAACTGTCGACGGAATAGTTACCTGTAACATATCAAACCTCCTTGCTCACAGACCCTTGTCTGCACAAAAAACATATTCAATTTAAAAGAGCAACTACCTGGGAAGAGAAAACCTACACAAAAAGATAACTGACCGAATCCTCGGCATGTATCCTTCTGATGGCCTCTCCAAGCAGCTCTCCGACGGAAAGCACTGTAATCTTATCACTCTGATGAGCTTTTTCATGTAAAGGAATGGAATTTGTCACCACAAGCGACTTAATACATGAATCGTTGAGCCGATCAATTGCGGGACCGGAAAGGACGGCATGTGAACAGCAGGCATGGACCTCGCTTGCCCCGTTCTCCTTGAGCTTTGCCGCAGCTCCACAAAGTGTTCCGGCCGTATCCACCATATCATCAAGAAGAATGGCGGTTTTTCCGGCAACATCACCGATGACATGCATGGCCTGACACTCATTGGCCCGCTCCCGACGTTTATCGATGATGGCAAGACCGGCATTCAATCGCTTGGCAAAGGCGCGTGTTCGTTCAACGCCGCCGGCATCAGGCGAGACCATGACTACGTTTTCAAATTTTTCCCGGATATATTTAAGAATAAGCGGAGCGGCATACAGATGATCCACCGGGATATTGAAAAATCCCTGGATCTGGCCGGCATGAAGATCCATGCAGAGAACCCGTCTTGTGCCGACTGCCATGAGCATCTCTGCAACGGCTTTTGCGGTAATAGGAACACGGGGGCGAACCTTGCGGTCCTGGCGGGCATAGCCATAATACGGCAGAACAGCGGTGATCCTGCGGGCGGATGCCCGGCGCAGGGCATCAACCATGATCAACAATTCCATCAGATGATCATTGACCGGTGTACAGGTAGGCTGAATAACAAATACGTCGGTACCCCGTACATTCTCACCAATATCGACGGAAATTTCGCCATCTGAAAATTTTTTCACCTCGGCTGTCCCGAGGGGCATGTCGAGGTAATCGCATATTTCTCTGGCAATGCCGGGATTGGCGTTACCGGTAAAGACCTTCATAATGTTCGGCATTTCTGGAGCCTCTTAAAAATCAACAGGCTGGGTTTTTTTTTATTCCCAGCCACAACAGATAGCGTATAGGTTAAACGATGGTAACTATTCAGGAGCACCCCACGGAGTCTGCGCTTACCTCTCTGCACGGTCAGACCTGATTCACATAGGAATCACTATAGTTCACAGGCCTGACTGCACAGATATGGAGCACTCCTGAACAGTTACAGGTGGTGGTAGGGCTAGTTCCCTGCCCCTACCTGAATAGTTACGAACGATGAAAATAGTCCGAATCGGCAAAACTTCGCAGGCTATTTTCGGATAAACCAGCATTTCCGGCAAGCCGGGGCATAACATACAACAAAACCGGACGGAGCTTGGAGACAGGTCGCAGTTCTTATCGCCGCAGATAAGCGGAGCGGAAACTCCGGGCGGAAACAATTCCGAGCCCTGTCTTCTGTCTTCTGCCTTCTGTCCTCTGTTACAGATAAATATGGCTGGGGCGGAGGGATTCGAACCCCCGAATGCAAGGATCAAAACCTTGTGTCTTACCGCTTGACGACGCCCCAACTGTTTTTTTTATCCATCTTAGTGTCGGCTCCGGCCGTCCGCAAACGGAGCAACAAGAAAAGTCCGGGAATAGCATTTCTTCATCTCCCGGTAACAAGCTCGGGCCTGATCCGGCTTTTCCTCGGAAAAAATTCCGAAAACCGTTGGCCCGGAACCACTCATCAAGGCACTGTCTGCTCCTGCGGAAAGGAGTTGTTCCTTAATTCGGGATATTTCCTTAAATGAACTTTCGGTAACCAGTTCCAGATCATTTTGCACATCACTGCTTGCAAAAGAAGCCTGCCTGAACGGATTCTCCTCCAGACAATAATCATGTTTAGAATGGGAATCGGATAGGTTAAAATTTTTTTCTTCCAATGTCAACGGTAAATTCTCATAAACCCATTTTGTCGACACCGGGAAGCCGGGATTCACCAGCAGTACAAGACCATTTTCAAGTCCCTGAGCCGCTGTCAGCTGTTCACCGATGCCGGTGGCCCAGGCCACCGGCCAGTCATAGATAAAAAACGGCACATCCGCACCTAGCTCCAGCCCAAGTTCAGCAAGCTCCTGCTTTGAACAACCGGTCCGGTACAACCTGTCAAGGCCGGTCAACACGGCTGCAGCATCACTGCTGCCTCCCCCGAGCCCGGCGGCAACGGGGATATTTTTTGTGAGCGTAATATGAACACCGAAATTATCAGGAAGTCGCTCCTGCAGGGAGGAACGAAAAAGCATGGCCGCACGCAGGGCGATATTATCCTCATTTACCGGAAGGTCGCTGTCCGGACATTCCAGAAAAACCCCCTCCTCCACCTGCTCAAGCTGTACATGGTCATACAGGGCCAGCTTCTGCATCAGAGTTGCCAGCAGATGATAGCCGTCAGGTCTGCGTCCGGTTACCCGAAGATACAGATTGATTTTCGCAGGGGTCTCCAGATGAATCGCTTGTGTCGACATGAAGAGAACCGATCCCTTGGGGAAAGATTATCAGCCCCTCTCCTTGCAGGCCTGAACAAAACGCATTTTCAATTCATACAGGACCCTGGTCAACAGCTCGTTTTCATCACTATTCAGATTGCCTTTGGTTTTTTCCTGGAGAATGGTCAGGGTATCAATTGCATTTTTGGCCAGTTCAAGATCAACAACTTTTTGACCGGACTCGGGATGGGCAAGTTCGCCCATATGGAACAGGGCCGTGGTATTATAGGACAGCACAAGGGATGGAAAGGTAATTTCCGGCATAACACACTTGCCCTCCTTGTTGCGAACCCTTCCATCCGGGCATTCACCGCATTTTTTATCCTGATCAGTCATCCTTTTCCCTCAATCTTCTCTCTAGAAACAGGTACTGTTTCAAGCAGAGCCTAAAGGCAGCACCCGCCTGAACCGTTACACGAGTTGTCAAATTCGGCCCGGGGACCGATCAGCCGGTATACACCGGTAATTCGAGAACCATGGCATCATCAATATGGGCCAGTTCCCTGACCTTGACCAGCAACTCTTTATCAACAACCGTATTCGTATTGAGAAGGATCACATTCTGTTCCGAAGCCTCTTCCCGGCCAACGGTCATCCTGGATATGTTGACCCCGTTTTCACCAAGTGTGGTTCCCAGAGCACCGATAACCCCCGGCACATCTTTATTGTAAACCAGGAGCATGGGCCCGGCAGGCAGGGCCTCGAGCCTGAAGGAATTCAGGCGGACCAGCCGTGGTTCCTTTTTGCCGAACACCGTGCCGGCCAGCATGTTTTCTCCTTTATTGGTCTTAACCGTAACCTTGAGCAGGTTTGTAAAATCCGCGGCCTGCTTTGTTTTTGACTCAACAACACGAATACCCCGCTCTTTGGCAATCAAGGGGGCATTGACAAAATTGACCGCGTCTTGAAGAATAGGGGTAAACAAGCCCTTGAGGAACGCAACCGAGATCGGGCCGATATCCTGTTGGGCCAGATCACCACTGAACTCAAGGTTGACCTCTTCCACGCTGCCGCGGGCAATCTGCATATGCAGGGAGCCCAGCATCTCGCCCAGGCTGATATACGGTCCGACTTTAGCCAAGACATCATCACTGACCGAAGGCACATTAACCGCGTTACGGACAGCCCCTTTAAGAAGGTAGTCGGCGACCTGTTCGGCAATAGAGGATGCAACATTTTCCTGCGCTTCACTGGTGGAGGCGCCCAGATGCGGGGTACAGATAAAGTTCTTCAAGCCGAGCAGAGGCGTACCCTCAAGGGTGGTAGGCTCTTTTTCAAATACATCAAGAGCGGCACCGGCAAGGCGGCCCTCGCTTAAGGCATCATACAGGGCCTGCTCATCAAGAACGCCGCCACGGGCACAGTCGATGAACATGGCATCTTTTTTCATGCCGGCAAAAAAATCGGTGGACAGGAGATGATGGGTGCCCTTGGTGAGCGGAGTATGCACGGAAATAAAATCAGCCCGCCGGGCAAGTTCATCAAGTTCGACCAGCTCAACACCAAGTTTTTCCACCAGATCAAGGGGCATAAAGGGATCATAGGCGATGACCTTCATTTTCAATCCCTGGGCTCTGTTGCAGACAATGGACCCGATCCGGCCGATTCCGACAATGCCAAGGGTTTTTCCGGTCACCTCGCGTCCCATGAAACTCTTTTTCTCCCACTTGCCGGCCTTCATCGAGGCGGTAGCCTGAGGAATGTTCCGCGCCAGCGACATCATCATCGAGATAGCATGTTCAGCCGCTGTGGTCGCATTGCCGTCCGGCGCATTCATCACCACTATTCCCTTCTGGCTGGCAGCGGGGATATCAACATTGTCCAATCCGATTCCGGCCCGGCCGACAACTTTAAGTTTAGTCGCGGCCTCAATAATATCTTCACGGACTTTGGTTGCACTGCGAATAACAAGTCCATCGTATTCAGGGATAATAGCTTTGAGCTCTTCCGGCGGCAGCCCGGTGTTCACATCCACTTCAATCCCGGCCTCGCGCAGAATTTTTTCACCCACAGGCGCCAGATTATCACTGATAAGTACCTTCATTTTTTCCCCTCACCCTGAATCTATGATATATATAATTTGTTTTTGTAGACATACACGCCTATGGCCGGACGACAGTATCCTATCACGGCCACGACAGATAGCGTAGACATCGAAACATGAAAATAGCCCGAAACGACACTGCGCCGTGGGCTATTTTCAGATAAAGAAGTAAGTATAACGGTATTCATCGTTCCAGACAACACTAAAAACAGCCTTTCCGTCCGGCAGCCGGCGCAAAATTCGTTCTGGGGCCTTGCAAATTTAATTACTCCGGGCTATAGAGCGCTGTTTTATCTCCTGCACATATAATGGAAGAATTGTAACTGTTCAGGAGCACCCCATCTCTGCACGGTCAGGCCTGATTCACATAGGAATCACTATAGTTCACAGGCCTGACTGCACAGATATGGAGCACTCCTAAACAGTTACAGGTGGTGGTTGGGCTAGTTCTCTGCCCCTACC
>DRKH01000478.1 GCA_011051825.1 Desulfobulbus sp. | reverse complement strand
GGCACTTGAGCAAAGTCTGAAAATCCTCTTTAACGAAGAAACAGGTTTTCTGTTGCTCCTTGATCCAAAGGCGAAAACACTCAACGGATCCTGCTCAAACGAGAACCCCCTGTTCCATCAGGTTGCCTCACTTCATTTTGACCTGGACCGCCACCGGGAAAGCCTGCCGGCCCGCTCGATGGAACTCCGCCAGATCCTGCACTCCTTCATGCCCCGTCCGGAAAAGGACGAAACCCTGCTCGACACCCAGTTGACTACGCTGCTGGGAACAGAAGGTATGGTTCTTACCCCCATGTATTTCCAGCAGGAACCGGTCGGGCTCATTGTTGTCGGGGTATCCGAAAGCGCTCATCTCAACCTGATCAGTCATTCCACCCCGTTGCAGCTGCTGGCGGCCCAGGCCGCAACCAGCCTCTACATGCAGCGATGGCGCCAGGAACAGGCGGAGCGCATCACCGCCGAACGACTTGAAGCGGCCTCGCTGCTGGCCAGAAAAATTGCCCACGAAATCAACAACCCGCTGGCGATCCTGCGAAACTACCTCAAGGTATTGGAGTTAAAACTCAAAGACCGGGAAGAACTCCGGGAGGAGCTCTCTATCCTGGACAAAGAGTTTGAACGGATCGGCCGGATAACCCAGCAGCTATCCGATATCTCGGCTGAAAAACAACTTACCCAGGCCGAAAAAATCGATTTGAATACATCCCTTGAAGAAATCATACAATTCTATACTGTCGGCAGCCTGAACGACAGCCAAACCACGATAACCTTTCACCCCGACAAGAATATCCCCCCCCTTGCAACCGACAGCAACGGTCTCCGGCAAATCATAACCAACCTGCTCAACAATGCCATTGACGCCCTGGACGGCACCGGGACAATCACCGTGACAACGGCTCTGGAAAAAAATACCGCTCAACAGGAAGAGGTCATCATCACCATCAGGGATGATGGGCCGGGCATAGACCAGAATCTCCGGGACACCCTGTTCCAGGCGGGAGCCACCAGCAAAGAGGGTGGCCACGGCGGCCTGGGACTGGCCATAGTCAAACGGATTGCTCGACAACTCGGAGGGTCCGTCACCCTTATTTCCTCAGACGAAGGAGCAGCATTCAGCGTAAATCTACCCACCGGGGGAGCATGACTTTCCATTTTTCCGAAAAAAAACCATTTTCTCTTTGACATTCTGAAAGGCCTGCAGTTCAATTGTTTTGACACCTGAACATGTAAAATTTTATGCATTAAGCGAGCTTTCTTCCGAGTTTCCGGTTTTTATTAGCTATAAATGGGCATATAATTTATGGGGTATTCCGTTCTTCTTATTGATGACGAACCGAACTTTTGTGCCAGCCTGAAGATGCTGCTCGCGACGGAGGGGTATGACGTTGCCGTTTCCCACTCCGGCCAGGAAGCCCTTTTCCACCTTGAAAACAATCATTACGACGCAGTCCTCCTCGACATCGGTCTCCCCGATATAAGCGGGCTGGAGATTGCCGGGATCCTCAAAAAAAAATACCCCGACATCGTCGTCATCATCCTCACCGGCTTTGCAACCCTGGAAAACGCCGTAGAATCACTACGCTCCGGCATATATGATTACCTGCGCAAACCATTTGTGCCGGACCAGCTGCTGCGCACCCTTTCCAGGGGCATTGAACACAAGCGACTGGAATGCCGACTCCATCACAGTGAAAAACGGTTCCGCCAGCTTTCCCGGGCAACCTGGGAGGGAATCATCATTTACGACGCCGGCAACCTGTTACAGGCCAACAGCCAGCTCTGTAAAATGTTCGGGTATGAAGAAAAAGAACTGCTCGGTCGTCAGATTTTTGATGTCCTGCTGGATCGTGACTCAATACGGACCATCCACCTCCAGTCGGGAACAGACACCATCGGCCCCTTTGAAGCCGTTGGCATCCGCAAGGACAAGAGCCGCTTTCCTGTGGAGATACGCGTCAAACGGATCAGCTATTCCGACAGAGGCGCTCAGGTCGCCGCGATCCGTGACGTAACAACCTCCAAGCTGGCCCTGGAAAAACAGCTGGCCCTGCAGCAGAAGCTCTCCGATGCCAAGCGTATGGAATTCCTCGGCCTGATGGCCGGATCAGTTGCCCACGATCTCAACAATATCATGGCCGGCATTATCACCTATCCCGAACTGCTTCTCATGGACCTGCCGGAAGACTTTAAATACCGGGAAGAAATCGGCATGATCAGCGAGGCCGGAAAAAGAGCCGCCGCCGTTGTCAGCGACCTGCTCACCGTTGCCCGGGGAGCCACCTGTAAAAAAGAGATTCATAACATCAACACCCTGGTGTCGGGCTACAGCAACTCTGTTGAATGCAAGGAACTCTGCACCAGGTATCCGGGCCTGAAGGTCACCTCGGACATGGACAGCCGCCTCCTCAACACCTCCTGTTCCGCCGTCCATATCACCAAGTCGATCATGAACCTGGTCAACAATGCGGCTGAAGCCGTAGGGAAAAACGGGCAGATCCTGATAATTACCAGAAACTGCGTCCTTGAGTCTCCCCTTGACGGGTATGAACGGATCGAACCCGGTGAATATGTCACGCTGCAGGTTCGGGATAACGGCCACGGAATTTCGGACAAGGATCTACCCCATATCTTTGCCCCCTTTTACAGCAAAAAGAATCTCGGTCGAAGCGGAACCGGCCTGGGATTAGCGGTTGTCTGGAATACCGCCCACGATCACGACGGCTACATTGACCTGGAAAGTAATAAACACGGGACCACCTTTACCCTCTACTTTCCGGTGTCTCATAAAAATCCGGCAAACATTGTTCCGGTACCTTCCATGGAATCCAGCCAGGGACATGGCGAACGCATACTGGTGGTCGACGACCAGGAAAACCAGCGCGAAATCGCCCGCAGGCTTCTGTCAAGGCTCGGCTACTGTGTCCACACCGTCTGCAGCGGCGAAGAGGCGGTCAAGTTTGTCAAGGAGAAGCCCGTTGATCTGGTTATGATCGACATGATTATGGATCCCGGCATGAACGGCTGTGAAACCTATCGGCAGATCCTTCAACACAAACCGGATCAAAAGGCCATCATCGCCAGCGGGTATTCCAGTTCCGCTGAAATTGAACGGGCAAGACAACTCGGCATAACTCATTTTATCAAAAAACCCTATTCCATTCATGATCTCGGCCAGACGCTCAGACTTGAAATTTCCTGACATCTCCTTTACTCTTCCTCCGGAAGGGAATATATAACCAAAGCGTAACCGTTTACACCAAAGCTGTATTTCCGTTCAGACACGCTGCAATCTACCCTGCACATCGAACATTCTGACATTACCAGCTCTGCACCACCACTGGCCGGCAATCAGTTGACAGGCCATATCAACAGAGTTTCCGGAGGATTTTTGTGAAAAAAATATTTACCGTTATAGCGATCTCTTTTACGTGGGCCTGGAAAATATTGAGCACGGGGGCAAAGGTAGCCACCAACCTGGTTTTTCTTCTGGCGCTCCTGTTCTTTGCCGGCCTGTTCTTTTTTCATCCGGAAACAAAAGTGCCCAACGGCGCGGCCCTTGTGCTTGCCCCCGAAGGTGATATTGTCGAACAACGTTCAGCCATCGACCCCATGGCCAGAGTCATTAATAAATTTGCCGGAGTACCGGTCCACGAGGAAACCCCGCTCCAGGACATCCTTGACGCGATCAATACCGCAGCCGATGATGACCGGATAAAGCTGCTGGTTCTCTCACCTGCAAAACTCAAAAATGTCGGTCTCAACCAGTTGCGCGATATCGGTCAGGCCATAGAACACTTCAAGGACAGCGGCAAAATCGTGATCGCCGGCGACGATGGATTCAACCAGCCCCAATACTACCTGGCGGCCTATGCCGATGAAATCTACCTCAACCCCATGGGCAGCGTTGACCTCCACGGGTTTGGCGTATTTCGTCTTTATTTCAAAGAGCTGCTCAACAAGCTCAATGTAAAACTTCATGTTTTTCGTGTCGGCACTTTCAAGTCGGCCACGGAACCTTTTCTCCGGGACAACATGTCCCCTGCCGCCAAAGAGGCCAACCGACAATGGCTGACACAGCTCTGGACCATCTACTGTCGGGATATCGGAAAACAACGAGGTCTGCCGGTCGAACTCATCAACAACGTTATCAACAACCTGGATCTTTTTATTCAAAAGGCACACGGTGACGGGGCAGCCATGGCTTTAAATGTCGGCCTTGTCGACGGACTCAAAACCCACAGACAGTTCGACGATTACCTGAGCAGCCTTGTCGGCAGAGATAACAGCGATTCAGGGTTTAAGAAAATTTCACTCTACGATTACCTGGACACCATTACCCGCACCTATACGGAACACTCCACAGACACTCCCGCCGTCGGGATCATTGTTGCCCAGGGCAATATCGTCAACGACGAGGGGGCTGTCGGCCAGATCGGAGCGGACACCCTCATCCAGCAGATACGCAAGGCCCGAAACAATAGAAACATCAAGGCCATTGTTCTGCGAATCGACAGTGGCGGCGGCAGCGCCTTTGCCTCGGAACGCATACGACAGGAGCTGCTCTACACCAGGGAGGCAGGAAAGCCCATTATTGTTTCCATGGGTTCAATGGCTGCATCCGGCGCCTACTGGCTTTCAGCCGATGCGAATCTGATCCTCGCCTCACCTGTCACCCTGACCGGATCCATCGGTATATTCGGGCTAGTTCCGACTTTCGAACAATCTCTTGCCCGGGCCGGTGTTTTCAGCGACGGCATTGGAACGACCTCGCTTGCGGGAGGGATTTCCGTAACCAGAGCTCTTCCACCGGCCCTGTCCAGATCCCTGCAGCTTGGCGTGGAGCATGGCTATCGGCAGTTCATCAGCATCGTTGCCAAGGGACGAAAACTTACGCCTTCCAAGGTTGAAGAAATTGCCGAAGGACGGGTATGGGACGGAAAAACAGCTATTGCGATAGGGCTTGTCGACGGCATCGGCTCTTTGAAAGATGCTGTCAAACAGGCAGCAAAGCTTGCCGGTCTGCAACGTCCTGTCGGAATCTATATCGACCAACCCTCCACCTTTTTCAGCAGCCTCCAGCAGTTCGGCAGCATTGCCATCCAGGCAGTTTTTCATGGCAGCTCAAGCTTTGCCCCCCTTTCGATCGTGACCGGTCAGGTTAGACAGCAGTTTGATTTTATCCTCAAGCAGCCTGATCCTGGCAATATTTACGCCCATTCCCTGCTCACCTCTTCGACAATTGATTTTTAACCAGCTCTCTGGTAACTTAGACAAAATATTCTTTATTTCCCGTGCATTCCGGTGCACCCTTATTTGCTGCCGACACCCTATTTTACGAAAACGGAGACTCAACATGCGACGACTCTTTGTTCTTGCCACACTGCTCTTGGCTGTACTGCTCAGCTACCAGCCCAGCTCTG
>DRKH01000477.1 GCA_011051825.1 Desulfobulbus sp. | reverse complement strand
GCGCCTATGATGAAGAAGAAGAACTGGATTATGCCTTTTACGACGTTCTCGGTGACGTGGTCTGCGGTGGTTTTGCCATGCCGATCCGTGACGGCAAGGCCCAGGAAATCTATATCGTTGTTTCCGGCGAGATGATGGCCATGTATGCCGCCAATAATATCAGTAAGGGCATCAAAAAATTCGCCCAGACCGGTGATGTCCGCCTTGGTGGCCTGATCTGCAATTCCCGAATGGTGGATAACGAGAAGGAAATGATCGAACAGTTCGCCGAAAAACTCGGAACCCACATGATTCATTTTGTTCCCCGCCACAACGACGTACAGCGGGCCGAGATCAACCGTAAGACGGTGATCGACTGGAACCCTGAAGCAGAGCAGGCCGACGAGTACCGGGCATTGGCCAAGGCCATTGACGGCAATGAAAGATTTGTTATTCCCACCCCGATGGAGATGGAGGAGCTTGAAACCCTGCTGATGGATTTTGGCTTGATGGAGTAGAAGCAGAACAGGCACAGCAATCAATAAAAAAGAACGGAGAAGAGAATATGATGATTATGATTCGAGCCATTGTCAGACCGGAAAAATCAGATGCGGTACTGGCGGCCCTCATGGATGCAGGTTTTCCGGCGGTGACAAAATACTCGGTGGCCGGCCGGGGCAAACAGCGTGGTATCAAGATCGGTGAGGTCACCTATGATGAGATTCCAAAAACCATGCTGATGAGTGTGATCAACGAGGCGGACAAGGATTTCGTCATTGATACCATTATGAAAACCGCCCGGACCGAAAAAAAAGGTGCGTTCGGCGACGGCAAAATCTTTATCAGCCCGGTGGAAGAGTCCTACACCATCAGTTCCGGTATTCTGGACACGGCCGCCGCCTCCGAGGGGGTGCCGGCATGAAAGAGGTTATCGCCGTTGTACGGATCAACATGATGAACCAGACCAAGAAGGCGTTGACGGCGGCCGGGATTGATGCCTTCTTCGCCCATGAGGCCCAGGGACGCGGCAAGGGTTTTGTCAACCCCGACGTATTGGCCGGAGCGGAAGAAGGCTACGAGGAGGCCGCCTCCCTGCTCGGCGAAAAAGGCAAGCTCTATCCCAAGAGATTGATCACCGTGGTTACCGATGATGATCAGGTTGAAGACGCCGTTGAAACCATCATCAAGGTCAACCAGACCGGTAAACCCGGTGACGGTAAAATTTTCGTTCTGCCTGTGACGGACTCGATACGCGTACGAACAGGTGAAACCGGCGCCAAAGCCATTGCCTAATACAGAGTAGTCAGCCTGTGGCGAGACGGAGTCTTCCCGAGCCCTGAACAGCTTCAGCCTGACCATCTTCTACACAAGGAGTAATATAATGACAGCAGTAAAAGAAAAGCTGGTGCAATGGGATCCGGCGGATATCAAGAGCAAGCTGATTGCCAAGTATCCACCCAAGGTCGCCCGTAAACGTGCCAAGCAGATCATGATCAACGAGGCACTTGAAAATGAGACCCCGGAAATCACCGCCAATGTTCGAACCATCCCCGGCATCATCACCATGCGCGGCT
This sequence comes from Desulfobulbus sp., assembly GCA_011051825.1. GTDB lineage: Bacteria > Desulfobacterota > Desulfobulbia > Desulfobulbales > Desulfobulbaceae > DRLX01. The sequence goes on along the minus strand of DRKH01000477.1, from coordinate 1,800 downwards.
GTACCTATGCCGGCTGCAAGGGTGTTATCATGGGGCCGACCCGGGATATCGTCAACCTGGTACACGGTCCCATCGGCTGTAGTTTCTATGCCTGGCTGACCCGGCGCAACCAGACCGATGCAGGCGCAGATGGTGAACAATTCATGAATTACTGCTTTTCCACCGATATGCAGGAACAGGACATCATCTTCGGGGGAGAGAAAAAACTGGCTACCGCCATTCAGGAGGCCTACGATCTCTTTCATCCCAAGTCGATTGCCGTCTTTGCCACCTGTCCGGTGGGACTGATCGGTGATGATATTCATACCGTGGCCAGGCAAATGAAAGAGAAATTCGGGGACTGCAATGTCTTTGCCTTCTCCTGCGAAGGCTATAAGGGCGTCAGCCAGTCCGCCGGTCATCATATCGCCAACAACCAGGTCTTTCGCCATATTGTCGGCGAAAACGACGAGGAGAAACCGGGTAAATTCAAGATCAATCTACTGGGCGAATACAATATAGGCGGAGATGGGTTCGAAATCGACCGCATCTTCAACAAATGCGGCATCACCTGTATTTCAACATTTTCCGGTAACTCAACCTATGATCAGTTTGCCTCGGCCCATACCGCAGACTTAAACGCGGTCATGTGCCATCGGTCCATCAACTATGTGGCCGACATGCTGGAGACAAAATACGGTATTCCGTGGGTCAAGGTCAACTTTATCGGCGCCGAATCCACAGCCAAGTCGCTGCGCAAAATCGCCGCCTACTTCGAGGATCAGGAACTCATAGACCGGGTCGAAAAGGTCATTAGCGAGGAGATGCCCGAGGTCGAGGCCGCAGCGGCCGAAGTACGCACCCGAACCGACGGCAAGACGGCCATGCTCTTTGTCGGCGCATCCCGAGCCCATCATTACCAGGGCCTGTTCAAGGAGATGGGCATGAAGGTCATATCGGCCGGTTATGAATTTGCCCATCGCGACGATTACGAAGGTCGCCAGGTACTGCCGAACCTCAAGGTGGATGCGGACAGCCGCAATATTGAAGAGATTGAAGTCGAGGCTGACGAAACCCGCTATGCACCCAGAAAAACGCCGGAACAAATGAAAGCCCTGGAAGCGGCCGGGATTGATTTTAAACGATATGACGGCCTCATCCCGGACATGGAGAAGGACACCCTGGTCATTGATGACCTGAATCAGTTTGAAGCGGAAAAACTGGTTGAGCTGATGAAACCGGATATCTTCTGCGCCGGTATCAAGGAAAAATTTTCGATCATGAAACTGGGCGTGCCCATGAAACAGCTCCACAGCTATGACTCCGGCGGGCCTTATGCCGGATTCAAGGGAGCGGTTAATTTCTATCAGGAAATCGATCGTCTGACCAGCTCCAAGGTGTGGTCGTACCTGAAGGCCCCCTGGCAGGAAAGCCCGGAGCTGACGGCTGCCTACGTCTGGGAATAACCGGGTTCCGGGTTCCGGGTTTTGAGTTTTGAGTTCTGTGTTAACTGAACGTTACCAATAGAGGTTTATTCAATGTTACTGAGACATACACCAAAAGAAGTGGCTGAGCGAAAGGCCCTGACCGTTAATCCGGCCAAGACCTGTCAGCCCATCGGTGCCATGTATGCGGCCTTGGGCATCCACGGATGCCTGCCGCACAGTCATGGCTCGCAGGGGTGCTGCGCCTACCATCGCTCCACCCTGACCCGTCATTATAAAGAACCGATTTCCGCCTCGACCAGTTCCTTTACGGAAGGGGCCTCGGTTTTCGGCGGCCAGGCCAACCTGCTCCAGGGCATCAACAATATTTTCACGG
>DRKH01000476.1 GCA_011051825.1 Desulfobulbus sp. | reverse complement strand
ATTCTTTAAAGAACTCAGCCGCCAGCAGAAACAGATTAATGCCCATGGCATAGGCCATCAGTTCGGCAATTTTGAATATCGCCTTGTTTTCGATCTCGATCTTGGAGACCTTTCTGATGATCTGAAAAACAATCAGCATGATCGCTGGTCCTGAGCAAAAGGCCGAGGCCAGGAACCGGGGCGCGAGGATGGATGCGTTCCAGAATGGTCGGGCCGACAGCCCGTTGTACAGAAAGGCGGTGACGGTATGAATACTCACCGCCCAGGGGATCGACAGGATAATCAGTGGTTTGATAATGTTGAGGTTATACTCCTTGCTGTTGGCCATCTTGTACAGCGCATAAAAGCTGATTGTCACGTTGATGAAGAGATAGCCGTTTAAGACAATGATATCCCAGGCCAGCAGGGAGGAGGGAAAGTTCATTCCGCCGATAAAGGGGAGCACATGCCAGAGACGGTCAATCCGGCCCATGTCGATGACCACGAACATGATACACATGGTGATCGCGGCAATAGCCATGAGCTCACCAAAGAGAACAATCTCTTTAATCGGCTTGAAATTGTACAGATATGCGGGAACCACCAGCAGAACAGCGGCGGCGGCGACACCGACCAGAAAGGTGAAGTTGGAGATATAAAATCCCCAGGAAACCTGATCTCGGATGGCCGTGACAATCATTCCCTCGGTCAGCTGCTGTATATAGGCGACGGTACCGGCAGAGATCAGGATACCCAGCAGGGCGACCCAGGCAAAGTAATAGACATTACCTTTGCCGATCTCCTTTAACAGAACCAGAAAGTTGTTGCTCATTTTTTTCATAATTATACGTCTCCAGGTTCGTGTTTAAGTTGCGAAGAAATAATAAAATTTCGGCGAGGTGTTCAGGTCTTCCTTGAGGCGAAAGACTCTTTTGTTCTCAATGCAGTACCGAATTTCACTCTCCGGATCCAGCAGATTACCGAATTTCCTGGCCCCCACCGGGCAGATTTCCACGCAGGCGGGGTATCGACCTGGATTGCCTCTGGTTCGCTGGATACAGAACGTACATTTCTCCACCACTCCCTGGAAACGCGGCCGGTTGCCCAGGTAATGGGTATTGGGGTTGATCTCTTCTTCCCTGATCCTGGGCGTCTTCAGGTTGAAATGACGGGCCCCGTAGGGACAGGCGGCCATGCAGAAGCGGCAGCCGATGCACCAGTTGTAATCAATGACCACAATGCCGTCCGGCTCCTTCCAGGTGGCCTTGGTCGGACAGACCTTGACACAGGGAGGATTTTCACACTGCTGGCACTGGACCGGCATGTAAAAATACTCATCTTCAGGTACTTTTTCCGGATAGTAGTATTTGTCGGCCTCCTCCAGGTTGCTGACAAATTTCTCTCCTTTTTCGAAACGCAGCACGCTGATCCACTGGATCTGCGGGTCCCGGGACTGGTTGTTTTCCTTGACGCAGGCATACACGCAGCGGCGGCAGCCGATGCAGCGGGAGAGGTCAAGGCCGTACCCGAACAGGACCCCGGGCAGGGCCTCGGTTGTTTTGATGGAAAAGTCCCTTTTATATCTTTTTTTATACTCCTTTTCCAGGCGGGCAATGACTTGAGCCTTCTCATCGTCATCCATTTCTTTAAAATGCTGCTGGAAGAAGGCCTCCCATACCGAGGCATCGGCCGTGCCGACCGGAATTGCCAGGGCAGCCGTGCCGGCGGCAGTCCCTTTCAGGAAAGATCGACGGGTTATTTTTTTATCCTTTTTCATGGGTCTCCATCACTTGGTAACATCTAACTTTAAAGCATCCAACGGATTGCTCGGGATCTGGTCGTTTGTGAGGTGCCGGTTCTGGATCTCTTCCGGTCTTTTGGGAGGCGGCAGCGGCTTCAGGGGCTTGAATCGCGGCGAGTGGGGATTATGGCAATGCACGCAGAGCCGGTAGACCTTTTTACCGTTCCATTCACCGGTCCGTTTGCCGTGGACACCGGCCTTCCAGTCGCGGAAGATTGTGCCGTGGCACTGACCGCAGAGATAATAGGATTCCTCAAAGGTGATAAGCTTGCCGCTGGCCAGTCGCAGTTTGTCCCGATCGTCGGGATTGTGGCAGTCCAGGCACCAGCGCTGGTCGCTGGCATGGTCGAACATTGCTACAATTTCGGTGTGTTCTTCCAGGTCACGTCGTTCCGGATTTGTCTCCATGTCCGCATGGCAATCCGAGCATGGAAAGATGTCTTCTGAGAATGGAGGCGGGGGGACCGAAAATTCGGGAATATCATGACTCTGTTTTGCAGCGGCTGGACCCGCTCGCAATGAAAATACCATGAACACTCCAGTCAATAGAATGAACAACCTCCATGTACCCATACTGTTTTCTCCTTTTTACTGTCCGGAGCCGCTGTCGGCCCCATTGGTTAAATGACCCATGTACCCATTACATAGTGGTCATATTGCATGCCGGATTTTCTCGGTAACATCTTCGTTGTTGAAATTAACAGCTCTTCCGTCTACTGTCCGGAATTCGAAAAAAACGCAGAGGGTGCATGGTACTGCCGAGGAGCGGGACCGGAGGCATGCTCTGTAACAACTCATCCACAGCCTGTGTCGGAGAATCTGCTCCATGAAGTCCATAATCAGCTTTTTCCTCAGATTTACCTGTAAAGAGTATTCTCCCCTGCAAAGGGCGGTCTCCATGATCCCCGGTATCCTGATTTTTCTTATTCTCTCACCCCTTTGTATTATCCTGCTCGCCCGCTATCTGAGCAGCTTTGTTCCGCTGCATCTGCCGCGGTTCCCGGAGCTGCTCATCATGACCGGAGCCCTGCTGATTGCCATTTCCTTGATGACCTGGGGTCTTGTCGAACTCTGGCGCAAGGGAAAGGGCTCACCGGCGCCGATTGCCCCGACCGTCAGTCTGGTCACCACCGGGCCTTATGCCTGGTGCCGCAATCCCATTGAGCTGGGGACCAATATTTATTTTCTGGCCCTGGGCATCTGGTTTGGCGGATTGCTCACCGGCCTGCTTTCTCTGCTCTTTGGCCTGATACTCGGCGTAGCCTATATCAAGATTATAGAAGAGAAAGAGATGCAGCTGCGTTTTGGCCGGGCATATGAGGAGTACCTGCATTCGGTCCCTTTTATGGCCTTCCCCTTTCTCCAGAGAAGAGTTGTACAAAAATAAAGGAGTTGGTAGCATTATACGGTGATCGGCAGGAGTGGTTGCCGGGGCCGTGTTTGTATTTCCGTTTGTACTCGTGCTTGCTGTTTTCATCCAACCCGTTGTGTCAAACTGCGAACAATAAGTAGAGAGCCAATGAAAAGAATTCTGATTGTTGGGGCAACAGGCTTTGTCGGGCCCGCACTTGTCGAAGAGTTTTCCCGGGCCGGTTATCATGTCATCTGCGGAGTACGAAATCTAAAGAGTGCCGCCAGGCAGCTCGATTTTCCCAATGTTGAAATCATCAAGGTCGACATGAATGAAGACCTCAATCCCAATACCTGGCTTGATCGTCTCAGAGAATACCGGGTTGACGGGGTGGTCAACAATGTCGGTATTGCCAATGCCTTTGGTGGTCAGTCCATTGAAAATGTAAATGTCAACGCTCCGCTGGCCCTGTTTGAGGCGGTCTATTTTTATTGCCGGGAAAACCTGGAGGCAGGCCGGCAGCCACAGGATGTCTCGGTTATTCAGATTTCCACAACCGGCGTCAACTGGGACGACTGTGACGCATACAAGTATCCGAAATCAAAAAAACTCATTGATGAATCTCTGATTGAGACAACCGGCCTCAACTTTATCATTGTCCGCCCCAATGTTATTTACGAGCCCGGCCGCGGTCACCTGCTGCTCGAACAGATCGCCCGCTTGCCGGTTATCGCCTATATCGGCAACAGTCAAATCCAGCCCATTCATTGCCGGGAACTGGCTATCGGTATTGTCCGACTCATGGAAAATCCGTATAAGGCCGACTGCTCCATTCTCCAGGCAACCGGGCCGGAGGCGATGACCTGGAAGGAGGTTTTTTTAACCGTCTGCCGGGCCCTGGAACTCAAACATGGTATTTTTATCCATACGCCGTTGCTGTTTGCACAGATTTTTACCAATCTTATCCAGCGATTACCTGAACGGTTGCTCTATCGTCTCGGCATTCTTTCCAAGCTGGATAACGATACCATTGAAATGATGACCAAGGGCAGTACCGGTGACAACAGCGACTGGCTGAAAAAAACATCTCTTGAGCCCATGCATGTCTTCGACACCTATCACCAGCTGGCAAAGTCACCCGAGGACTATGCCGACTATGTCCAGTCCATCCGCAATACCGTCAGGAAGTACTGATTACCTCTTTGAAACCGGTTGCAGCCGTAGCCACCCGGGGAGCTCCCTGATATTCCGTGTCACCATGTTGACAGATTGTATGGTTTTGGGATTCACTTACCCGATTCCCCACAACAATCAGGATTACACTGAGAATAAACAGTGTGACCAGTATCGATATAACTATGTAATTTTTATATAGGTTTGATGGCTTGATCCAGCCGTATCCCGGATCAATACTGAGAAAAAATAAAAAGGAAAGAATGCTTGCCGCCAGTAATATGTAGCCGGCAAGGCTCAGGGATTTACCCAAACCGTAGTGCAGAAAAAAAATCAGGGCAAAGGACACGATACTCAGTAAAATAATCAGAAGCAGGATAGTCGGCATATACCTTTTTAACTGTATCCTTGATCGCCCGATAAAAGTCATTGTCTTCATCAGCACTCTCCTGGTTCATTTCTGATTTATCGTTCAACAGCCATGGGGGAATCCGTAATGAAAATCGATAGCTTTTCTTTCGTCGTTATTGATACCGGGGATAAAATCTGTCCTCTTACGCCTTAAAAAACGAAAACTTTACGCGCCGGATTGATAGGATCACCATTGTTTTCAGCTTTAATCTGATTGATGATCTTGTCTCGTTGCCGGCCAAGGTGTTTACGACCGTATCCTGTCCTCCATGGCAGACCCACAATGTAGTATCTTCATGGTGAAATCTCAAGGGAAAAATATTTGTGATTACCCCCTGAAATTCAGCTGCAAAGACGGTCTTGCCGAATCGGTTCTGACATGAAAACCGGATATCAACCCGGTGATCATTCGGACTTTTTTCGGGCGCGTAGCAGTTTATACTCTTCCATCCAGCAGTAGAGGGTGGGGACCACAAAGACCGTGAGCAGAGCAATGGTCATGCCGCCGAATGAGGGTATGGCCATGGGGACCATGATATCCGCCCCCCGACCGCTGGAGGTAAGTATGGGGATCAGGGCGAGAATGGTGGTGGCCGAAGTCATCAGCGCCGGCCGGATACGTCGCTGGGCGCCCTTGAGAACCATCTGCCGGATATCCTGTCTGCTGGTTCCGGTGAAACGGCCCCGTGATTCATCGAGGTAGGTGGCCATCAGCACACCATCATCGGTCGCAATACCGAACAGGGCAAGAAAACCGACCCAGATCGCCACCGACAGGTTGATGGCATGGACCTGGAACAGCTGCCGCATATCGGTTCCAAACAGGGAAAAATTCAGAAACCAGTCCTGACCATAGAGCCAGATCATCAGGAAACCGCCCGACCAGGCCACCAGGATGGCGGAAAAAACCATTAAGGTGGTGGTCATGGATTTGAACTGCAGGTAGAGAATAACCATGATAACCAGCAGGGCCAGGGGCAGAATGATGGAGAGCCGCTTCTGGGCCCGGATCTGGTTTT
>DRKH01000475.1 GCA_011051825.1 Desulfobulbus sp. | reverse complement strand
GATGCCTACGGTGAAGCTCCCGGAATGATCGGTGGACTGCTTGCCGGCGGATTAACCAGTGTTGCCTTTCTCGCCATCCTCCGGGCTGTTCAGATCATGCGGGCGGCAGGAGAGCAGGAACTCTGCCGCCATGCACTGCTCGGGATGGGGGTAACCTCGTTGCTTGTTGCAGCAATTTTCGTCATCAGGCAAAAAGATATTAAACGCATGCTTGCCTATTCCAGCGTTGAGCACATGGGTATTCTTGCCATTGGCGTGTCTGTCGGTGGCCTTGCAACCTACGGGGCCATGTTTCATGTCCTCAACAACGCCTTGACCAAAAGTGCGCTTTTCCTTTCCGCCGGAAACATTCACCGCTACTACGGCAGTAAACGGCGATGTGAAATTCTGGGTTCCATCAACGTCCTCCCCTATTCAGGCATTGCCTTTCTGATTGGATTCCTGGTCATTGCCGGTTCCCCTCCTTTTGCCCTGTTCTTAAGTGAATTCACCATCCTTCGAGGCATTTTCAGTGGAGGTCATTTTACCCTTGGTGCTATTTTTATCTCCCTGCTGGTCATTATATTTATCGGCATGGGAAGTACGGTCTTACCGGTTACCCTGGGACCGTCATATGAAGATGTCGATTCAGAATATTTCAAGGAAACGATCTGGACTACAATCAGCCCGATCTTACTCCTGCTCATTATGCTGATCCTTGGTATATACCTGCCGGAACCGCTGCAAAACATGTTTAAACACGCTGCCGCCCTTGTGGAGATTGGCCGATGAAAGATATTATCCGCATGAACAATAACGAGGCCATTGCTCTGGATGAAATTCCCCTGCTGTCCTTTGATGCCTTTCAGGAACAGTTGACAGGCGTCATGGAGGAAGAGAGTGACGTACTGGCCTGTTTTGCCTGTAATGGCTCCTCGGACGATGCGACCGACGACCTTGAATTAATCACCCTCATTGGATGCCGGACGACAAATAATATTGCCGTTTTCCGCAGTCATCTGGCGTCATCCTATCCCTCTTTGACCTGTCACTGGCCGCAATTCCATCTTTTTGAAAGAGAGATGGCCGAACAATTCGGTGTGACCCCCGAGGGACACCCCTGGCTCAAGCCTGTACGATTCCACCAGGTCTGGCAGGGGGACAAGGATGTATGGGGACGAGATATAGAGCAACATCCCCTGGTCGGCGACATGCAGTACTTTAAGGTTGAAGGCGACGAGATCCATGAAGTCGGCGTTGGTCCGGTCCATGCCGGCATCATCGAACCGGGTCATTTTCGTTTTCAATGCTTTGGGGAAATAGTCCTCCACCTGGAAATATCCCTCGGGTTCCAGCATCGAGGCGCAGAAAAGCTGCTTCTCGGCGGACCCCATGCCGCGACCCCTTACCAGATGGAAACCCTTGCCGGTGACACTACGGTCGGAAACATGCTCGGCTATAGCCAGATAATGGAAAGCCTGGGCGGGACAGAGGTCAACCGGAAAATCCAGGATCTGCGGATTATCGCCCTGGAGCTGGAACGGCTTGCCAATCATGTCGGTGATATCGGTGCACTTGCCCTGGATGTCGGGTATCTGCCAACCTCCTCATTCTGCGGTAGACTCCGAGGTGATTACCTCAACATGACGGCACATATCTGTGGAAGCCGCTTTGGTCGGGGAATGGTTCGCCCCGGAGGACAACTCTTCGACATTGACATTCCCCTGCGTGACAAGATCAAGGGTTTATTCGAGTCGACGACCAAAGATACCCTTGGGGCACTCAAACTTTTTTTCACGGAACCATCGGTATTGGGCCGGCTTGACGGAGCCGGTGAAGTCCATATTGATGATGCTAAAAAACTCGGCTTGACCGGGGTAGCCGGTCGGGCCTGCGGGCTCGATACCGACAGTCGTCGATGGTATCCGGCAACCCGCGACAAAGACCAGCAATATCCCTTGATAACTGGTGAGGAAGGCGATGTCTTTGCCCGGGCACATGTCCGGCGCCTGGAAATTAATGAGGCTACGGCAATTATCAGAAAAAAACTTGATACGCTTTCGTCCGACCCGACTATTCGCATGGACGTGCCCCCGCCTCGCCCCAACATGCTTGCCGTCAGCCTGGTCGAAGGCTGGCGGGGACGGCTTACCCATGTTGCTCTCACCGACGAACAGGGAAAATTCAGACGCTACAAGGTTGTTGATCCTTCCTTCTTTAACTGGAGCGGCCTGGCCATGAGCCTGCGCGATGAACAGATATCAGATTTTCCCATCTGTAATAAAAGTTTCAACCTTTCATACTGTGGTTTTGACCTTTAAGGCTGAAACAGGAGTCAAAAAATATGATCAAAATTTTACGAGAACGATTTCGCCAGGGCTATAGGACAAGTCCTTTTCCAAAAGAGGAACCGGTTCTTTCCAAACGTTTTCGTGGTCTGCCCCGGTTGGACACGGCACTGTGCAAAACAGATTGTAATGCTTGCGTGGAAGGCTGCCCAACGGGTGCGTTCACACGGCAAAACGGAAAGACCATTCTGGACCTTGGCCGATGTCTGTTTTGTGCCGATTGCGCAGCCTGTCCCCATGGTGCACTCTCTTTCTCAGGCGATTATCGTCTGGCAGCAGGTAATCGACAGGACCTTCACTTTACCGGTGACACCACGACCCTGGCCAAGGCTCTTGAAGAGAAAACGCTGGCCATGTTTGGCCGTTCCTTAAAACTACGCGTGGTCTCCGCCGGCGGATGTAATGCCTGTGAGGCGGATGTCAATGTGCTCGGCACCCTTGTTTTTGACCTTGCCCGCTTCGGCATTAATTTTGTTGCAGCACCCCGTCATGCCGACGGTATGCTGCTGACCGGTCCGGTCAGCGAAAATATGCGCGCTGCCGTTCTTTCCACCTGGGAAGCTATCCCCGACCCTAAAATTGTTATTGCCACCGGTTCCTGTGCAATTGACGGCGGCCCGTACATAAACAGCCCGGAAATAAACAATGGAGTAGATAAACTTCTACCGGTAGATCTCTACATTCCAGGCTGTCCGCCCCATCCGTACACGATCCTGGACGGCCTGCTCAGAATTCTGGATATGCGAGGTTAACGATTACAGCAAAGACCGTCTGCAACAGCGCTCAAGTTCATTTGCCTTCAAGGGGCGGAGCTAACACCGCAACTGATGCTGCAAAGACCATTGATTCGCGATGACGGGATATAAACACATTCCATCCATGCGTCTGTTGATTAAAGAGGATTTTCGTTCAAGGTCAAGGCATACAAAAATTTTTACCACAGGCATATAGTTGATATCGGAGTCTACGCTTACCTCCGAGGATAAAAAATTCTTGTACAACGCAGAGATTGGGCGAAAATACCATTAATCAACGGGCTCATCAATACACCTATAAATGACGACCATGATAATACAGAATATCTACAAGTGGCATAACGGAGTTGCTATCCCTGTAAAGATCAAGGAGACTGTTACATGACCTCTTTTCTGATAGCAGTAAGTATACTGTTTTTATCCGCCGTACCAGGAGCCCTTGCCCATAAGGGTTCACTATTCTGGGAAAGATGTTCTCAGATACTTTCAATTACCGGCTGCATATTTGGTATCTATGCCACCGTCCACATGCTTGCCCATCCGGAGAATGCAGCCCTCACCCTGCAATGGCCTCTTGTCCCCGGGGCACTCCTCGCCTTTAAAATGGATGCATTATCTGCTGTTTTTCTTTTTCCCGCCTTTCTGGTTACTGCTGCAGGTTCTCTCTACGGGAGCGGATACTGGTCTGTCAGAGATAAAGCGGGCAGCGGGGCCTGGCTCCTTTTTTTCTATCCGATTCTGGCCGGATCCATGATGCTGTTGCTGTGCAGCAACAATGCCATTCTCTTTTTGCTCAACTGGGAACTTATGGCAATATCCGGCTATTTTCTCATTATTACGGAACGTGAAAAAGAGGAAGCCCATTCCGCCGGTTTTACATACTTTGTTGCAACCCATACCGGAACCCTGGCCCTTTTTGGTTCTTTTGCCTTATTGATGATGATGCTCCCCGGTGCCCTGTCCCTGCCGGCGGCATCCAGCCTTGCCGGAGACAGCCAACAGGCCACCGCCGTTTTCCTGCTGGCCCTGCTGGGTTTTGGATTTAAAGCGGGATTTATCCCTCTGCATATCTGGCTGCCTGCCGCCCATGCCAATGCCCCGAGCAATGTTTCCGCTCTCATGTCCGGCGTAATGATTAAAATGGGCATTTACGGCATAATACGAATAACCTCTTTTTTTGACGCTCCGCCCGTCTGGTGGGGGCATACGGTCCTGACCTTAGGTCTTATTTCCGCCATTCTCGGAGTTGTTCTGGCCATCGCCCAGCATGACATCAAAAGACTGCTTGCCTATCACAGTGTTGAAAATATAGGCATTATTCTCCTGGGGCTCGGCATAGCCCTTATCGGCCGGAGTTATCACAATGAGAGCATGATTATTCTGGGTCTGGCCGGCGCCCTGCTTCATGTCATAAACCATGGTCTCTTCAAGGGCCTGCTCTTCCTGAGTGCGGGTTCCATTATCCACAAAACAGGCACGCGAACGTTATTAAAATATGGCGGATTGTGGAAGAGCATGCCCTACACCGGTTTTTTCTTTCTTGGTGGAGCAATTGCCATTTGCGGTCTGCCGCCGTTAAACGGCTTTGTCAGCGAATGGATGGTCTACATGGGCATCTTCAGCAGCATTCACGGACAGATGTTAATGGGCACCTTTGCGGCCCCCGGACTGGCCATGACCGGCGGGCTGGCGCTGCTCTGTTTTGCCAAGGTCTTCGGCCTTTCTTTCCTCGGAGAACCACGAACCCCGTTACCATCGACAGGAGATTCACCCAAAAGCATGCTTTTTTCCATGGGACTTTTGTTTGCAGGCTGCCTGTGGATAGGCCTTGCACCGGCGACCCTTGTACCTTTTCTGCAGAAAAGTGTCGAGGCCTGGACCGGAACTCCGGCAACTACCCCCTTGCAGGCTCTGGTGTCTGCCGGTCATATAAGCATGATCGCCTTTGCACTGCTCATTCTTGTGGCCATATTGACAGCCGGTATGAAATATAAAACATCCCGCCAACAGATACCCAGGCAACCGACCTGGGGTTGTGGCTACATGCACGCTATTCCACGGGTTCAATATACAACCAGCTCTTTTGCCCAGCTTATTTCCGATTTTTTCGGTTGGGCACTGCAGACGGAAGTTTCCCTAAAAAAACCATCCGGGATATTTCCGGTTAGCAAAAGTTCCTGTACAACCCATACACCTGATGTACTGCTGGACTATATCATTCAGCCGATTTTCCTTAAACTGGCAACGGTCTCCGTCAAAATACGCAGTTTTATCCAGAATGGTATTGTCGGATTTTACCTGCTCTATTTTCTCGTGGCGCTCTGTCTGATTCTTATTTTAATTTAACCTGAATCCTGCACTTCGAGAATAAAG
>DRKH01000474.1 GCA_011051825.1 Desulfobulbus sp. | reverse complement strand
ATTAAGACATTCTATTTGCCATTCAAACATCAACAGTAATGGAGCACTGAGTAGACCTCTTCCCTTTAGGGCGGCCCGAAATTTTTTCAATTGTTTTTTAGTTAACTTCTTTCCAGTATACTTGCCGTTTTTGTAAATCTTACCAGTATTTGAATCGACCTTTACCTTTGAGTTTGGAGAACCCACATGTCCATGCGGTTTGCTTGGATTTGGGTCAACATCATTTGGGTGTACATAAATAGGATCAGTTCCTATGCCGGTAATTCTCGCAAGACCATCCGGATCCACCCAGTTCACCGGATCATTTTGGACATACGCATAAAGATTAATCCCCCCGGTCAACCCAATCGGATCAGCAGAGATGTACCTTCCCGTTTCAGGATCATAAAACCTGTGCCAGTTGTAATGCAAGCCGGTTTCGGCATCAAAGTACTGTCCCGGAAAACGAAAATGATTGGGCAGCAGGTCAACGACAATATCTGCTGAACCAAAAGGAAGAATATTTGCCTGCCAGACAATATAACCCTGTTCGTCAAGGATAAGTTGACTGGTACCGAGATGATCATTGATAGGATAATACACTGCAGGATCAGTTGCAACTACCGAAGTGACGGTTGGCGGTGACGGAATAGTCCCGATGGTCGCAAGCAGGGGGTGGTAAATCGGGGGCGGGCCATCATAGCGGGTCGGGAACGGATTGTTCACCGGATCATTGGTGGCAAGTTCCATGTCCAGATAGAGGTCAACCTCTCGGTAGTCTCCAGTCGACACATGAACCAAATCACTCCAATATGCACTTCCCTGGTAATCTGCACGTAACTGGTACTCGCCATCGGGAACAATAAAACTTGTCTCGCCATATGCATCAGTGTGATGGGTTATCTCCAGATACTCGCCTTTATCGGAATAGAGCTGGATTGGAATATCCTTGGCAGACCCTTCTTCACCACCTGATTCCGAAGCATATACCTGTACCCTAATGGTGCCCATGGGAATGTAAAAATCACTGTCGTACCAGTCAAAAGGGTCGGACGTAAACGTGCTGCCCATGTATTCGGCCCGAAGCATGTATTGCTGCAGGGGTACGGAAAAGGTAACCCTGCCCTCAGCATCGCTTGTCCCGAAAATCCCGGTCGCCTCTATTGTTTCACCATCAGTACGCACCAGCTCACAGGTGACCCCGGCCAGCGGCTCAACCTCTTCTCCCCGGTCACTATACACCGTAACAGTCACGTCCTGATGTTCGATGAGCAGAGTGGTGCTCAATACTTCGGGCACGACAAGAGGCTTGGTGAAAAACTCTCCACCTGAATAATGGGCCGTGATGGTATAGACTCCATCTACCACCGGAAAAACAACCTTACCCTCCTGATCAGTTACTCCGGTTGTCTCGTTCTCATCATCGAGGCTGCAAGTAACCCCGGTCAAGGGTGTATCCTTGTCACGAAGCAGGATCAGACTCAGGGTCCTGCTGCCGTTTTCCAGGGTAACTGTCGTTTGCTGATGGGCAGCAAGAGCCGCCGTTGTCTGCAGTTGAACATCCTGGAGTTGGGCAGAAAACCGGTAGAGTCCGGCAGGCAGCCGGAACAGAACTCTGCCCTGATCATCGGTCACTCCCGAGATACCTAAGGGCGTTCCCGATTTGTCAGAGACCGTCACCTGGATACCGGCAAGAGGAGTATCACTTTCCATCACATGAACTTCACCTATCCCCTCTTCTATCACGATTTCCGTATCAGTCCGGTTAAAAATCTCGCTATTATAGGATGTGCCGAGATAGTCCACCTTTGCCTGAAATTTACCACGGGGAAGGAAAAATACGGCCTGCCCCCGGTCGTTGGTCATCAGGGTTGACTGGGAAACGCTATCTTCGGGTGTATGCAGGACTACTTCGATGTCAGGCACCGGCAGGATATCATCATTATACTGCCTGAGTACAGAGACCTGGGTCTGAGCATGATCAATGACATAATCCTGTTGAGCCACAGTGGGGATGGTCACGCTACCGGTCCACCAGCGATAGCCCATATAGTCGATGGCAATTTGATATTCACCATCGGCAAGGTTATATACGGCCCGGCCATTTGGATCTGTGTCGACGGACTGATTAAGGAATATTTCACCATTTCTATCGTAGAGGGATGTGGTAACATCGACCAGAGGAGCTAAAGTGTTGTCGGTCAGCTGCAGAGTAAAGGTTCCGCCGCCGGTGGAGATGGTTACCTGATTGTCTTGATGGGGAATGAGCTGGGTAAGCCCACTCCAATATTCCTCCTCATCATCAAGGGCCATAAAGCGGTACTCACCTATGGGCAAACGAAATATGACCTGACCGGATTGATTGCTGATTCCACTCATGCCGGTGTCCATCCCGGTTTCAGTATAGGCTCTGACCACTGTTCCCTGGCGAGGTAGTCCAAGCTCGGTCACGGTGACCGTGGCCAGGCCCTGGTCGATAACGATTGCAGTATCCTGCCAGATGAAGGGTTGAGAAAGATAATCCCGGCCAAGAAAAGTTGCGGCAGCCATGTATGTTCTTTCCGGCAGATTGAAAATAGCCAGGCCCTGATCATCTGTCACAACGGAATACTCCAGCAGAGCACCTGATTCGGTAAACAGCTGCAAATCAACGGAAGCAAGGGGCTTGATGTCACCGTCCAGATTACCGTTTACGGTGAGGGTAACCGCGAAATAAATAGGGTCAGAGCAAAATAAAAAATCACCAGACGCCGTTTGTCCCTTTAACTGGAAAACATGCAATCACAGACTGAACCAAACTCACCCCTCCCCATACTGCATGCGCCGGTACTGGATAGCCTCGGCGATATGGGTTGAGGTTATCTCTTCCAACGCCTCCAGGTCGGCGATGGTGCGGGCGATCTTGAGAATTCTGGTATAGGCCCGGGCCGAGAGGCCGAGACGGTCTATGGCCTGATGGAGCAGGCGGGTGGAGTGTTCATCAAGTGGACAGTGGAGTTTAATCAATTTTGAGCCCATCTGCGCGTTGCAATGGACGGCCTGCTCATCGGCAAAACGTCGGCTCTGAATCCGGCGGGCGGCGTTGACCCGTTTTTTAATTTCGCCTGAACTCTCCCCCGGCTCGGCTCGTTCGATATCCTCCACCCGCACCGGAGGTACCTCCACATGGAGGTCGATCCGGTCCAGCAGAGGGCCGGAAAGTCTGGATCGATAGCGTTGGATCTGCACCGGCGTACAGGTGCACTCCTTGCGCGGATCACCAAGATTCCCACAAAAACAGGGATTCATCGCTGCGACCAGCATGAACCGGGACGGAAACCTGAGACTGGTAGCGGCCCGGGCAATGGTTACATGCCCGTCTTCCAGGGGTTGGCGCATGACTTCAAGGACATTTTTCCGGAACTCGGCCAGTTCATCAAGAAAAAGCACACCGTTATGGGCCAGCGACACCTCACCCGGACGCGGGATCTGACCACCGCCGATAAGTCCGGCATCGGAGATGGTATGATGAGGTGACCGGAACGGCCGGGTCACCATCAGCGGGGTATCGGAGGGCAGCCGTCCGCTGGAAGAAAAAATTCTGGTTGTTTCCAGGGCCTCTTCCAGACTCAAATCCGGCAGAATTGTCGGAAGACGGCGGGCCATCATGGTTTTGCCGGTTCCCGGAACACCGGAAAGCAGAATGTTATGTCCCCCGGCCGCTGCAACCTCAAGGGCCCGTTTTACATGTTCCTGCCCCTTGACCTCGGAAAAATCGATGGGATAGGTCCCCTGCTGCTGAAAAATACTGTCGATATCAACCGAGGTGGGTTCCAGCTCAATCTGACCGGCCAGGAACTCTATGGCCTGATCAAGCCGCTCAACGGCGATGACTTCGAGCCCCTGAACGACAGCCGCCTCTTCCGCATTTTTTCGAGGCACCAGCATTCTTTGTATACGGCCGGAAGATACCGCTGCCTGAGCCATGGAGAGTAGCCCAGGTACAGGACGAACCAGACCATCGAGGGAGAGTTCTCCCACCATGCCGACACCGTCCAGGGCGGAATTTTCGATCAGGCCGGAAGCAGCAAGGATTCCAACCGCAATCGGCAGGTCATAGCCGGAGCCCTCTTTCTTGACCGCGGCCGGGGCCAGATTGACGGTAATCCTGCGGGCGGGAAAATCGTAACCGGAGTTTTTAATGGCCGCCTTGACCCGGTCCTTGGACTCGCGGACAGCACCTTCGGCCAGGCCCACTGTAGAAAATGCAGGCAGGCCAAGTGCCAGGTCAACTTCTACTTGTACAAGCAGGCCGTCAACCCCGCTGACGGCAGCACTCCAAACCTTGGCAAGCATTTTTTTAGTCTTCCCTCTTCAGTTAATCCAGCATGGCTGGACCAGGTAAGCGGAACCAGGCGCAGACTCCGGTTTTTTAACGCCACAGCCACAACAGATAGCGTAGACTTCCAACGATAAAAAGTTATATTTATGGAGCACTCATTTACCCGCAAAGCGGGCGGACAACCTTATGTTGGAACCAAAGATTAATTTGATTACCACCATTCCTCAGCAACGAGGGATAACATTGCTACAGCTATAATCTCAAATCGAATTTAGCAGCGCTTATGCCTGATTTCAGGTCAATTCATTTTTCAAAAAAAGCGATGGTATCCCTGATTTCATTCAAGCTGAGCTTTAGTGGTAATCAGGAAGATTAACGTGTT
>DRKH01000473.1 GCA_011051825.1 Desulfobulbus sp. | reverse complement strand
TCACATGCCAGCCGAATGTTCATCGGGTGTCACCCTTGTCCTGAAAACGATGTGGATTCGGCCCGAGTTCCCGAACCCGTTTATCCATGCTGGAGGCAGTGCGGGCAAACTGTTCCGGTTCACTTGAAGAGAGGCGGGTGATGAGGAACCGGTCACTTTCAAAACCGAAATCCTCAAGCAGTTCGTCAATGAGTTCGGCCCGGGCCATGGCCTTTTCATTGCCGTCGATATAGTGGCACTCGCCGAGATGACAGCCGATGATCATTACCCCGTCCGCTCCCTGGTTTAAGGCGTGGAGGACCATCTCCGGGTGGACCATGCCCGAACACATGACCCGGATGATGCGCAGACTGTCCGGGTACTGGATTCGCTGGATCCCGGCAAGATCTGCCGCTGGATAACCACACCAGTTGCAGCAGAAGGCTACTATTTTGGGCTTATATTCAGGACACATACGGTTTATCCCGCCTCGGTAAGGGCCGCTTCTATTTTTGCGGTCAGCTGTTCATAGGTGAAATCGGTCACGTTTATGGCCCGCTTGGGACAGGTTCCCTGGCAGATGCCGCAGCCTGTACAGCGCATGGTGTCGACGGTGACAACCGTATGTTCTTCCCCATCGGTATCCGTTTCTTCAATGGGCGTAATTGCACGGTACGGGCAGACCTCGATACACAGGGCACAGCCGTCGCAGTATTCGATGTCCACCACGGCTTTGACCGGGTCAAGGCGGATTTCCTTTTGCGAGAGCAGGGTCGCTGCCCGGGACGAGGCCGCCAGGGCCTGGGTAATCGACTCTTCCATGGGTTTTGGTCCATGGGCAAGTCCGGCAACAAACAGA
Organism: Desulfobulbus sp.; assembly: GCA_011051825.1. GTDB lineage: Bacteria > Desulfobacterota > Desulfobulbia > Desulfobulbales > Desulfobulbaceae > DRLX01. The sequence goes on along the minus strand of DRKH01000473.1, from coordinate 2,662 downwards.
CCGTCGGTGGGCAGGTCGACCGGTCGCAGTTTCGGGTGTGCTTCCTGAAAAAAACCATCCTTGTCAATATGGACCCGAAAGAGTGAGGCCAGTCGGGCGGCATCGGGATTGGGAAGAATCCCCGATGCCAGGATAATCATGTCCGCCCTGATGTGCAGGGGGCGCTGCAGGATATGATCCCAGACCTCTACCGTTATCTGTTCATCATGGGACTTGATCTTTGGTTTGCCGAACTGCTCATAGTTGATAAAGACAACCCCGAGTTCAAGGGCCCTGTTGTACAGGCTTTCACGCAGGCCATAGGTTCGCATCTCACGATACAGGATATAAACCTGCCGGTTCTGATCCTCTTTTTTTAGTTCAATGGCGCTCTGGACCGAGTGGGTGCAGCAGACCCGGGAGCAGTAGTTATGTGCTTCATCCCGTGAACCAACACACTGGATAAAGACAAAGGACGACCCGCGGCTGACCCGGATATCATTATAAATATGGAGGGCGTCGAATTCCACCGCCGCCACCACCCCGGGAATCTTTCCATAGCCGTATTCCTCCGGCAGTGAGCGTTTGCCGCCCACGGCTATGATCCCGGCGCCGTGGGTGATGATCCGGCGATGGCCTCTGCGGTCACGGATGGTTGTGTTGAAGATGCCGGCATGGCCGCCGGCATCCAGGACGGTTGCGGAGAGGTGGACCGTGATTGCCGGATGCTCCAGGACCCGGGTCTGTAATTTTTTAATATAAGGCGGTACGTGTTCACCATTCCAGGTACGGTGTAGATTAAGCCCGTTGCCGCCCAGCCGGTCGCTTTTTTCCACCAGATTGACGGGAAAACCCTGGTCGGCCAGATTGATGGCCGCAGTCATCCCGGCAACGCCTCCGCCTACGACAAGGGCTGTCTGTTTGACCATGATCTTGTCTGCAACCACCGGTTTCCTGAGGATAACGGCAGCTACTGCCATTTTGATCAGGTCGACGGCCTTGTCGGTCGCAGCTGCCGGGTCAAGGGCATGAACCCAGGAATCCTGGTTTCTGATATTGGCCATTTCAAGCAGATGTTCATTCAGACCTGCCTCACGGATGGTGCGACGAAAAAGGGCTTCATGTGATTTCGGTGAACAGGCGGCGATAACAATTCGGTTCAGGCCGCGTGATCGGACAAGATCAATGATCAATTCCCTGGTGTCCTGGGAACAGCCGAACAGAACCTCTTCTACATGGCTGACCGATTTCAGGGTCGCAGTTTTTTTAAGGACGGTTTTGAGATCAATGGTTTCACTGATATTGTTCCCGCAGTGGCAGAGGAAAACCCCTGTTTTTACAGAATCGGACAGCGGTTGTTCGTCGGGAAGACGAAGTCTGCTGGTTCTGCTGTTTCGTCCGGGTACGAGCAGGCTGGCCACTGCGGCCGCAGCCGCTGACCCCTGTTCAACGGACATGGAGATATTTTTCGGTCCAGAAAAAGCGCCACAGATGTAGATCCCCTTTCTCGAGGAAAGCACGGGCTGGAAGGAGGAGGTGGAGGCAAAATGCTCGGGGCCGAGGTGAATGCCGGCCAGTCGGGCAAGCTCTATCGTTGGTTCCTGGATCTCAAGACCGACGGAAAGCACCACCATGTCAAAGTACTCCTCAAGCTGTTTGCCCTCATCATTGATGGTCCGCACGCGCAGCCTCTGCTGTGCACCGGGTTCGATGCCGTGGGGGCGGCAGCGGATAAAGCGGATATTCCTGTCTTCAGCCTGCTGGTAATAACGGTCAAAGCCCTTGCCGTGGGTTCGCATGTCCGAGTAAAAAACAGTGATCTTCAGCTCATGGTCGTTTTCCCCGGCAATCATCGCCTCCTTGATCGCGGTCATGCAGCAGACCGAGGAGCAGTAGCCGTGGTCGCAGGCGTGTGGATCCCGGCTGCCGACGCATTGGACGAAGGCCAGCTGTTTGACCGGCCGGTCATCGGATGGCCTGAGCAGTCTGCCCCGGGTCGGGCCGCAGGAGGAGAGTAACCGTTCCATCTCGGGCGAGGTGATCACATTGTCCAGGGTTCCATAACCCCAGTTGCCTTTCCCCGCCGGGTTGAACGGAGAAAACCCGGGTGCCATGATGATGGCGCCGACCTGAATGGTATCCTCTTGGGCGGACATGGAGAAATCGATTGCTTCGGCCGGGCAGACCTCGCTGCATCTGTTGCAGTTGTCGGTTCCATTGAGGTGGAGGCAGAGGCCGGGATCGATGCAGTAGGTGAGCGGTACCGCCTGGGCATAGGCGATATGAATGGCTTTGCGGTCGGAAAGTCGCCTGTTGTGTTCATCAGGTGTTGCCACCGGGCAGGCACCGGAACATTTGCCGCAGGCAATGCAGCGGTCATGGTGTACATACCTGGGCAGACGCTTGATCCGCACGGTGAAGTCCCCTTCGCAGCCCGAAATTTCAGTGACTTCCGACAGGGTCATAAGGTTGATGTTTAAGTGCCGACCGCACTCGACCAGTTTAGGCGCAACCGTTCACATCGAGCAGTCGTTGGCGGGGTAGGTCCGGGCCAGCCAGGCCATGGAGCCGCCGATAGCACTGTTTTTTTCCACCAGCTGGACAAGAAAACCGGATTCGGCCAGGTCAAGGGCCGCTTGAATACCGGCAATGCCGCCGCCGATGACCAGCACGGAACCTGTTT
>DRKH01000472.1 GCA_011051825.1 Desulfobulbus sp. | reverse complement strand
GCGACCCCGAAAAACGGCTGCCACGACGTAACTGATCACAGGATAGTCAACCTGGTGTCATATCAAGGAAGAAATAAGAGGTCACAGGGTGCGCCTGATGTGGACAGATAGATAAGCGCAGACTTCGAGCCCAGACTCCGAGCGGCAAGCCGCCGTGACCAGTGGCTACATAAGGCTGATCGTCTGCAGCAGGTGTGCTGTGACCTCTTACGCCACGACATGTTGTTCAGTGGCTCAGAAAAGGATCGGCGGCCATGGCATGATTGAGCCGGGTCAGCATACGCCCGGCATCCGTATCCGAAGTTGCATACAGGGCGGCATACTGCGTCCTGGTCAGCGCAAAGAAACGCTCCTCATTTTTCGGGGGCACATCAAGCAACACGGCAAGAGCAGCCAGATGCTCGCCACCACCGACCGCCATATCCGCCTTGATCCTGGCAAAATTTTCTCTGCTGAACTGTTCTGCCCGTGCAGTACTGCTGTTTTTTCCAGGTGTCGAGGAAGAGCTGGCGTCCATTGTTGAATTGACGGTCTTATCCGTGGTCTTGGTCGAACTCTCGGTCGGTGCCGAGGTGGTACCACAACCGGTAAGCAAGGCCGACAACAGGGCCAGACTGATGAGACGAAAGAGAAGAAGATGCACAGTTGAACCTCACGGGAGCAAAAAAAAGGGATGTGGAAGAGTTCTATCTTATCTGATTGGACCAATGCCTGTCAAGACCGGTGCTCAAAGCAGGCCCGGCCCGGGAGCGATATATTTTTTACCTGTTTTTTCGCTTGCGGGTTGCGCAATTATATTGAACTCATTATATATATTTCATGCTAAGGGCTCGCTCAACAATACCTTCGCATTCTGAGGCGCACTTTGAACATTTAGAAAAGCGATCTTCAATTATGCAACCGCAGGCGTAGCCCTGCTACGCCTGCGGTTGCATGCAATCAGACCACTTCTCTAAATGTCCACATTACACCTCACCTCTACGAAATTATTGTTGAGCGAGCCCTACACAGGGGTACAGTTTACCTGTACCATCATCCTCAACTACAGGAATGCACATGAAACATTTAGTGATTGCCGGATACTGCCTGCTGCTGTCGGCCACGCCACTGATGGCAGCGCAGCATGCCGGGCCTGCAAACACGTTGAACTGGAATGTCCAGAAAACGTGGAAAATGGATACGGAACCTCTTGATTTTGTCCAGTCACTGGACAATAAAAAGGTTTTCGTCCTTGGTTCAGACAGCAAAGTACATATCTATACTCCGGATGGAACTCAGCTGGGCTCAATTCCGGTGGCTAAAGACACCACCGCCATTGATATCGCTCCCCGGGGCGAGATGCTGTATCTGGTCAGTCGAACGGGTAAAAGTTATACCGCCCTCGACATCAGTGTCACCCAGAAAATCGATATCACCGGCGCCCCGTTTCTCGGCAACGAAAATGCCCCGGTCACCCTGGTTGTTTTTTCGGACTTTCAATGACCCTACTGCGGCAAAGTTCAGCCGCTTCTCGAGCAGGTGCTCGAAATGAATCCGAAGACCGTCAAACTTGTCTATAAAAACCTCCCCCTGCGCATGCATGATCAGGCCGAACCCGCGGCCCTGGCCGCCATCGCCGCTCAGAACCAGGGGAAATTCTGGCAGATGCATGACGCCCTGTTTGGCGTACAAAAACTGACCAAAGAATCCATTGAAGCTGCTGCCGCTTCAATCGGACTGGACATGGAACAGTTCAAAAAAGATGTGGCCGATCCGGTTACCAAACAGCGACTGCTCAAAGACATGGCAGACGCCCGAAAGGCCGATGTCAGCGGTACCCCCACCCTGTTTATCAACGGACAGCGGATCAGAAATCGCAGCCTGCCCGCAATACAGGCGATAATCGACCGTGACCTCAAGGCCAGGAAGTAACCGATCCTTGAAACACTCCGCTGCCCTGAATAGCGATTCCGTTCAGAACCTGGAATTTAGTAACAACACCGTTACCCAGGTTCTGTGCGGTGACCTCAACAAAAACCTTCACACCATTGAGCAGGCCGCCAAGGTAACCGTGCAGGCTCGAGGCAGCCTGCTCCAGGTCAGCGGCCCCGGTCATTCGGTCGAGCTTGCCGCCTCACTGCTCAAGCAGCTTTACGCCCTCATCGACAAAGGATACCCGGTCTATACCCAGGATATCGCCTTTGGCCTGAAAATTCTCGAATCGTCGCCGACCGCAAAGCTTGAGGAGATCTTCCTCGACAAGGTCTATATCACCTCCCGCAACCGGGTCATCTCGCCTAAAAGTGTTAATCAGAAACACTATCTCAATGCCATTCGCAACAATGACATCGTGTTCGGGATTGGCCCGGCCGGCACCGGAAAAACCTATCTTGCCGTTGCCATGGCGGTTTCTTCACTGGCCAACGAACAGGTACGGACAATTATCCTGACCAGGCCCGCGGTTGAGGCCGGTGAAAAGCTCGGTTTTCTGCCCGGCGATCTGGCCCAGAAGGTTGATCCCTACCTGCGCCCCCTTATTGACGCCATCAATGACATGCTCGGCCAGGACAAGGTTCAGGAACTTATTGAGCGAGGGATCATCGAAATTGCCCCTCTGGCATTCATGCGGGGCCGGACGTTAAATAATGCCTTTGTCATTCTTGATGAAGCCCAGAACACCACCCGCGAACAGATGAAGATGTTTCTGACCCGAATCGGTTTCGACTCCAGGGCGGTGGTAACCGGAGACATAACCCAGATCGACCTGCCCGGCCACAGCCATTCCGGCCTGATTGAAGCGGAAAAAATCCTGGCTGACATCCGCGGAATCGCGTTCAGTCATTTTTCCAAATCCGACGTTGTCCGCCATCCCCTTGTCCAGGAAATAATCCAGGCCTACGAACGCAAAAACACCAGCACCAGGCCTTCCGCATAATCCGTAACCGAATTCCCTGCTCCCTTTACCCCCTCTATTGCCATGCCCGTCCAGATCATTGACCATTACCAGGATGCACCCTGCCGAATCAACCCGATCCTGCTCGAAAAACGAGCCCTGTTACTGCTGGAGCTCCTCCAGTGCAGCAGGCAGGCATTCAATCTTGTTCTGGTTGATGATCCGGCAATGACTGAGTATAATCATCGCTACAGACAAAAAAACGCACCGACCAATGTGCTCTCCTTTCCAGCTCAGGACGGGAACGAAATATTCCCCGGCCAGGAGGATGAACTCGGCGATATACTGATCTCGGTTGACACGGCACGGGTCGAAGCCGGACGGGAAAACAAATCCATCCACCAGCGACTGACCGAACTCATGATCCACGGCCTGCTCCACCTCCTTGGCCATGACCATGAACGATCAAAGCAGGAGGCTCTGGCCATGTGGGACCGGGAACAGGCGCTCTTACGCCAACTCCGGACCAAGACTAATTCATCCCAGGAGAGAAAAACCATGCCGCATCTAGCAATCAATGTCGATCATGTCGCCACAGTCCGTCAGGCTCGTGGAATCAGCGAACCCGACCCGGTCCTTGCTGCCGGTATATGTGAACTGGCCGGAGCCGAAGGCATTGTGGTCCACCTGCGCGAAGACCGCCGCCACATTCAGGACCGGGACGTACACCTGTTACGGCAGACCGTCAAAACCAAGTTGAACCTGGAGATGGGCGCGGCCAAAGAGATCATCAATATCGCCCTGGATCTCAAACCGGACATGATTACCCTGGTTCCGGAAAAACGAAAGGAACTGACCACCGAAGGCGGGCTCGATATTATTGCAGGTGAAAAAAAACTGGCTAAGACTATTCAGAAAATGGACAAGGCCGGGATCCCGGTTTCCATTTTTATTGATCCGGATGCGGCCCAGATTGAAGCAGCAGTTGACGTGGGCGCGACCTTTGTCGAGCTCCACACCGGCCGCTACTGTGACGCAACATCGGCGGAAGAACGCGATCTTGAATTCCGCCTGATTGAACAGTCGGCGGAACTGGCTTTTGAGTCGGGCCTGCGGGTCAACGCCGGACACGGCCTTGATTACCGCACCACCGCACGTATCGCCGCCCTGCCGACCATTGAGGAGTTAAGCATCGGCCACGCCATCATCAGCCGGGCCGTACTGGTGGGCCTTGACCAGGCGGTACGGGAGATGCTTGCCATTGTCAGGCATCCTTTTCCAGAGCACTGATCTGGTCGGCCTGGCCAAGCACGATCATGATGTCTCCGGGCAGAATCATGGTATCCGGTTTGGGGTTAAACAGCATCTCCCCGCCGTCACGCTTGATTGCCACCACAATGACATCATAGCGCTTTCGTATACCGGAACCCATCAGGTTCTTATTGGCAAAGGAGGCTGATTCCTGCACGAGGATCTCTTCCAGCCGCAGCCCGATTTCACCGGCATACATCGCCAGATCAATAAAATCGGTGACCGTCGGCCGCAGAAGCAACTGGGCCATACGACGGGCACCTATATAATAAGGGGAGATTACCTTGGATGCCCCGGCCCGGAGCAGTTTGGTCCGGGTGCCCTGGGAACCGGAAGAACGAGCAAGGATAAACAGGGACGGGTTGAGCCCTCTTGCGGTCAAGGTAATATACAGGTTATCCGCATCCGTTGACACTACGGCGATAAGCCCGCTTGCCCGTTCTATACCTGCGGTAAGCAGGACATCATCCTCCGAGGCCTCTCCGGCAACAGCGATATACCCGAGGTTATCGAGCTCCCTGAGTTCTTCCGGGTCCCGTTCGATCACCACAAACGGACGCCCGGCATCGGACAGAATTTCACCAATCACCTTACCGATGCGGCCGAATCCGCAGATAATGAAATGCTCATGGAGCCTGGCAATCTTTTTGTCCATCTTCCGCCTCTCGAGAATTTTCTGCAAACTTCCTTCAACCATGACTTCGGTTATCTTGCCGAAGGTATACATAAACAGCCCGGCCCCGGCAAAGACCAGAAAAACGGTAAAGACCTTGCCGGCTGGGTATATGGGGACGATATCGCCATAACCGACCGTGGCTATGGTGATGATAGTCAGGTACATTCCGTCCCAGAATGTTGTTTTTTCCAGGAGCATATAGCCAAAGGTTCCCCCGAAAATAATAAGAACAAAGAGGGCCAGGACAATGAGGAGCTTTCGCATGCTCTTACGAATTCTGAACTTCAGCGGG
>DRKH01000471.1 GCA_011051825.1 Desulfobulbus sp. | reverse complement strand
GTTTTATCCTGCGGCACGGACAACCCCAACCGTTCCACCCGCGGCCTGCATCTGGCAACAGTTGCCCATAAAAAGGGAAAAGATGTAAAAGTTTTCCTGCTGGATGAAGCCGTCAACCTGGTGAAAAAAGGAATGATCAACCACCTGCAGGCGGCAACCGGTGATATTGCCGACGACCTGCTGACCTATCTGCAGGCACATGAGGTACCGCTGCTTGCCTGCACCCCCTGTGCCAAGGCCCGACAGATCAGCGAGGATGATCTGGTTGAAGGCGCACGAATGGCAACCGCCATGGAGCTGATTGATATCTGCTGTGATGATGCTTCCGTGATCAGCCTGTAGCACTCTTCACCCCCACGGCCTGAAATCATCTCACCGCCGGGGCACAAAAGGGGCCGTAACGGCCCCTTTACCATCATTCATACAAGTCGTCCGGCTGGGCGAAAATACATTAACTCAGCGGACTCAGAAATCAATCTCAAAGCTGTACACCCCCTCTTCCAGGCAGCTTTTCACCTTATAGCCGGAGTGATTGAATATGGCCTGCATCCTCCGGTTATCCCGCAGGACCTCAGCGGTAAAACCGGCAATACCGTTTCGTTTGGCGATAGTGATCAGGTGGCGGAACATAAAACTGCCCAGCCCCTGATTCTGCCAGCCGTCACGGATAACAAAGGCAACCTCGGCCTTGTTGTTCTGCTCGTTGAGATAATACCTGCCGACCGCGATGATATCTTCGCCATGGGCCTCGGGGACAGTGCCGACAATGGCCACGTCCCGCCGGTGATCAATGTAGACGAAATCCTGTATCTGGCGATGGGTGAACCGCTGCTGCTGGCTCATAAAACGGTAATAGATGGTCTCCTGGGAAAGATTATAGAGCAGATCACGCATGTGGGGCTCATCGGTGGGCCTGATCGAACGAAAGCTCACCGGAATGCCGTTTTTCAACAGGTGACTGGCACGCATGAACTCTTCACCGGCAACCAGAAGCCGGTCACCAAGCCCGGAGAGTTCCGGGCGAAGATATTTGTATTCCAGAGCCTCCTTAAAGAGCTGCTCGCGAAAATCAGGATGCGCAATCGAGATCAGGGCCAGAACCCGTTCCTGGATGGACTTGCCGTGCAGGTAGGCGATTCCATATTCAGTGACGATATAATGCACGGTACCACGGGTAATGACTACCCCTGACCCGGGTTGCAGAGTGGTGACGATCCGGGAACGGCTGCCATCCCGGTTGGTAGAGGGCATGGTGATTATGGCACGTCCATGTTCGGAAAAGGATGCCCCGCGGTTAAAATCCACCTGACCGCCGATGCCGGAATAAAAATGACCGGCCACGGAATCGGAACAGACCTGTCCGGTCAGATCAATCTCGAGCGCCATGTTAATGGAGACCATCTTCTTCTGCTTGCCGATCACCGTCGGATTGTTGACATATTCCGTCGAACGAAAACAGAAGAGTGGGTTATCGTCGATATAGTCGTAGAGCTTTTTACTGCCCATGCAGAAGCTGGTGGTAATTCGGCCGCGATCAACGGTCTTGCGGGTACCGTCGACGGCCCCGGACTCGATCAGGTCAATGATCGAATCTGAAATCATTTCGGTATGGATACCGAGATTTTTTTTCTCATGAAGAAATTCCATCACGGCCTGGGGGACCCTTCCCACGCCCGGCACCCGGCCCAGGCCGAACTGGAGAGTGGAGCCGTTCGGAATCAACGAAGCAACTTCCCGGGCAATCTTTTTACTGATCGGATGGAGCGAATGGGAATCCCGTTCAATGATCGGTTCTTCCACCGGGACCAGAATGTCAAGGTCATAGACATCCACCAGCGAATCGCCGTGGGTCCAGGGCATGTTCGGATTGACTTCGGCAATGACCAGTGAGGCATTTTCCGCCGCACTGCGGACAATATCGACCGAGATACCAAGACTGACCTTACCACGGGAATCCGGCGGTGTTACCTGAATCAGGGCCACATCAAGGGGCAGCATACCGCTGTTGAGCAGACCCGGGACATCGGACATCAAAACCGGCGTATAATCGCCCATCCCGTCCTGAATCATATCCCGGACATTGGAACCGATATAGAAAGAATTAATCGTAAAACACTCGGCAAACCGCTTGTCGGCATAGGGCGCCTTGCCTTTTGTAATCAGTTGAACCAGTTCCACGTCGGCAAGCGATCCGGCCCTCTTGGTCATGGCGGCAACCAGCAGGGCGGGTTCGGCACAGCCGGTGCCGATAAACACCCGCTGTCCGGGCTGAATATTGGCTATAGCCCGGGTGGGGCTGGAAATCATATCTTCATATTTGTGCTGCCAATCCTGATCATATTTCATGGAATAACTCCTCGCATCCCGGCATTGTATATAAAGAACTACTCCCTGCTTCCCGCCCGATGTTTCTTCCCGGCCGCAAAGGTCATTCGCGCATCGGCAACCACCGGCTCACTGCCGATTTCCCCGACAATCAACGGGTTGATATCCAGCTCGACAATCTGCGGAAAATCGGTGGTCAACTGGCTTATCCGCTGCAGGGCCCCGGCAATGGCGTGAATATCCACCTCTTTACTGCCCCGTTTTCCCTTGAGCATCTCATAGGAACGGGTGGACTGCAGCATCTGGATGGCTTCGCCCTCGGTTATCGGCGCCAGATAAAAGGTCACATCCTTCATCACCTCTACAAAAATCCCGCCAAGACCGAACATCAGCATAGGCCCGAACTGCGGATCACGGGTCATACCGAGAATAATCTCCAACCCGCTCTCAGCCATCTTTTCCACATAAATGCCCTCTATGATTGCCTCGGGCGCATGTTTTTTTATCCGCAGGGTCATAAGTTCAAAGGCGTCCTCCACTTCCCGGCCCGAACCAAGATTCAGTCGCACCCCGCCCAGATCGGTCTTATGAACAATATTGGGCGACACGATTTTCATGGCTACCGGAAAACCGATAAACCGGGCCACTTCAGCAGCCTCCTCCGGGGTAACCGCCAGGTGTCCCGGAAGGATATGAAAACCGTAGGCCTTGAGAATATCCTTGGCCTTGACCTCCCCAAGCTGCAGGCGTCCCGTACGCTGCCGTCTGGTGATGATCCGTTCCACCCGCCGACGGTTGACCGGGAAACGGGTCACCATTCTGGCCGGCCGCCGTTTCCAGACCCCATACTGGTACATGGCCTTAAGTGCGGCAACCGCCCTTTCCGGGGATTCATAGTCTGGCAGACCGGCGGCAGCCAGTTCCCGACGGCCGGGCAGCACGTCCCGGCCGCCCATGAACGAGGCCAGAACCGGCTTGGAACCGTCTATATTTTCAGCAATGGCCAGGGCCGTTTCAACCGGACGGGTCATGGCCTGGGGCGTGAGCAGAATTAAAATACCGTCCACATCCGGATCCTGCTGGGCGGCCTTCAAGGCCTCGACATAACGGTCGGGATCGGCATCACCAAGAACATCAATGGGATTGGCCACCGAGGCCGCAGCCGGAAGTTTAGCCCGCAGGGCAGTGGTGATATTGCGGTCCAGTTCCACCACCTGCATATCCGCCTTTTCAACCGCATCGGCCGCCATGGTGCCGGGGCCGCCGGCATTGGTGATGATGAGAATACGATCTCCCTTGGGCGGCGGCTGCATGGACAGGGCAGTGGCATAGTCAAACAGGGCCTCAAAGGTGTCGGCCCGGCACACTCCGGCACGTTTGAAAGCAGCTCCGTAGGCGGTTTCCGCCCCGGCCAGCACCCCGGTATGACTGGCGGCCGCCTTTTGCCCGGCAGCGGTGGTCCCGGATTTGAGAATAATCACCGGTTTATTGTTGCTGGCCTCCTCGGCGGCCTTGATAAACTTATCTCCGGAACTGATATCTTCAAGATAACCGACAATGACGGTGGTGGCGTCGTCCCTTGCCAGAGCCTGCAAAAGATCTACCTCGGAGATATCCGCCTTGTTGCCGATGGAAATGAGCTTGGAAAGGCCCATATTACGACCGGCCGCCATGTCAAGCATGGCGGTACACAGGGCGCCGGACTGGGAGAAAACGGCGATTCCACCCGGACTGGGCATGCTGCCGGCAAAGGAGGCATTGAGTTTGTTTTCCGTATTAATCAATCCCAGGCAGTTGGGCCCGAGCAGTCGAGCCCCGCCCCGGCGGCAGATCTCGGCAAGCTCGGCTTCGACCCGGGCACCCTGTTCGCCTGTTTCCTTGAAACCGGCGCTGATAACAATCACCGAACCCGCGCCCACGGCAATCGCATCACGGGCGGCATCAAGCACATATTTACCGGGGACCACGATAATCACCTGGTCAACCTTGCCCTCATAGTCCCGCAGGCTTGTGTACACCTTGAGTCCAAGTAGTTCCCCGCCGGCCGGATTGACCGGGATAAGGTTGCCCTCAAAGCCACAGGTCACCAGATTGTTCAAAATATCATAGCCGACCTTTCCCGGGGTCCGGGAGGCCCCGATAACGGCGACCGATTCCGGTGTAAGTAATTTTTCCAGCATAACGATCCTCGTGTGTATTACTCCACTGTTGGGATATGGACGGTAAATCCCGCCTCCTGAACAATCCGGTGGACGGAACGAATGTTCATGGTGTTCAGCCGCACATACAGCATGGCCGGTTTTCCGCCCTGCCCCCTGGTTCGTATCAAACGGGTAAAGGTAATTTCATGTTCTGCCAGCAACTGGACAATCCTGCCCGGGGCTCCGGGGTCGCCTTCATCCTCAATCGCCATGAGGACCGAGCCCATCTCCCCCAGACCGAACAACCGGCTCCAGGCTGCCATCAGGTCGTTCAACGACAAGATGCCCATAATCCGGCCGCTACGATTCACGACCGGGATCGCCCCGATACTGCGGGTTTGAAAAAGGAACAATGCATCGTCCAGGGTCGATTCCGGCTGCAGGGTGACAAAATCCGTCGACATGATCTCACGAATCCGCGTTTCCCGGACCTGCTCGAGTACACGTTCCCGTTCTTCTCCACGCAACACCGTGGACGGGCCGGCAGACCTGAGATCGCGATCCGTCACCACCCCGACCAGCCTGTTTTCCTCATCGACCACCGGCAGGTGTCTGAAATCATATTCTTTCAGGAGCTCTATGGCCCTGCCGACCAGCATGTCCGGGCCAATGGTTTTCGGGCCGGGAGTCATGGAATTTTGTATAAACATAGTCAGATGCCGGGGTTCAGGTTTCAAATATCGTAACTATTCAGGTAGGGGCAGAGAACTAGCCCAACCACCACCTGTAACTGTTTAGGAGTGCTCCATATCTGTGCAGTCAGGCCTGTGAACTATAGTGATTCCTATGTGAATCAGGCCTGACCGTGCAGAGAGGTAGATAAGC
>DRKH01000470.1 GCA_011051825.1 Desulfobulbus sp. | reverse complement strand
TCAGGAGCACCTCATCTTCGCCCATTTAAGCCAGTTCGAGTAGCACAAGTACGCTTCACAGTCTTAAATGAACAAATCTAAGGCACTCCTGAACAGTTACAGGCTGCGGTATTGCGTAAATTGTGTCCTTATCTGAATAGTTACAGTTTTTTTACCTTTCCCCCCTGTCGGAATAAAAATATTTTCCAGATTCCGACAGGGGTACGTCCTCAGATCCCCGCTGCTGGTTCTATTCTCAGCAAAGGGGGTATCCACTCTGCTCTCCTAAATGCAAAATACGTAGGTTGGGTTAAGCGAGCAGCTTTCTCTTCATTATGTTGGGTTCGCTCATTTCCTGCAAACTCAATGTGTTGAGGGCTTTTGGTGTCAGCGAACCCAACAACCGTGGAGCATGAAAACCGCTTAACCCAACCAGTGTCCAAGGAGAGTGAAGTGGATACCCTCCCTCAGCAGAAAGCCGGTTCAACACGGACCTCCCTCCCTTTGCGCCCGGATGTCTTCAAACTTCCAGCCGACATATCCAGGCTGTCGGCCCACAGCCAGACCGGGAGTTGTTTCTGATCGGGAAGATGACCAAAAAACTTTGTTGCCGCAGCCACAAAGCAAAACTGTTCCCTGCTCAAATCGGCAACAGGCGTCGAACCACCGATGAAAAACTGTACCTCATCGTTTTCGGTCACCAGCAGCAGATCATTTTTCGTTTTCATGATGGAATCGCGCAGGAACTTTACCGACTTGAGTTTCAAACCACCCTTGCCGGTCTGTTTAAAAGCAAACATTGTCTGTCGAACAATCATCTTGTATTCCATGGCCAACCTCCTCTGGGTTACGGAATAGACCTGCACGTAACGAAATACGGATAGCAGGAATATTCATGGGGCAGTACGGCTGTGACCTCTACATCCGGTCCGCCTTGCCTGTTATTTTCCTTGACTGTAACAGAGGAGGGTTGTCATATAGCGATAGACCCCCTGTTTTTTTTGCTGTTCTTCAAGAAAAACGGCCGCACTTCTGTTTTTCCTGACACCTGAAATCTGACAACTGACACCTGATATTATGTCTCTTCTTGAACGCATTTATTTTTTCCACGCAAAAATCCAGGCCGGACGATTTCCCAACACAACCGTGTTGATCAATGAATTTGAAATCTCGCCGGCAACCGCCCACCGCGATATCGCCTATCTCCGCGACAGGCTGCAGGCTCCACTGGCCTTTCATCAACGAAAAAACGGTTTCTTCTATACTCAGGAGAATTTTCAACTCCCTTTTGAAGACAGCCCGGCCATGACCCTTATCCTGGGACTGCTTGGCAATCTGGCCGAAGAAACAGGACTGGCCGAACTGCCGGAACTTGCAGAGATCAAAAAAAGGCTGCAGGGGGTTCTCTTCCCCGGTCGGAGAAATATCGAGGATCTTCTCCACTGTGAATGGATCGAAAAGGAACGGATCTGCGGGACGATCTTCAAATCGGTCCTGGCCGCACTTCGGGAGCAGCAGCAACTCCAGCTCAGCTACCGTAGCGGTACCGGAAAAAAAAGTGAACGCAGGGTTGATCCGATGAAACTGGTCAACTACCAGGGCCGTTGGTACCTGCTGGCCTGGTGCCATACTCGCGGGGAACGACGGATGTTTCATCTTGCCCGGATGGAAGAGGCAATCCTGACTGGAGCACAGGTTGAGCATGCCATGCAACAGGAGGACCGCTGGCTGACCGAAAGTTTTGGCATTTTCAAGGGACCGGTTCTCTACCATGCAACCATCAGATTTACGGGAACAGCGGCGGAAATTATCCGCCGTCAGCAGTGGCACCAGGACCAGAAAGTTGAGGCAAAGGACGGTGGCCTCCTCCTCAGCCTGCCGGTTGCCGATGACCGGGAACTGGTTATGAAAGTGCTCCAGTTCGGAGCCGAGGCAGAGATTATCGGCCCCGAAGCATTGCGGCAGCGATTGCAGCAGGAAATTCAGCAGATGAAGCGGCTGTACAACCAATGAACCTCTTGCCCAATGACCCTTTTTTTTCTACAGTTGGGCATTTCTTGATGGATTCGTAAAAATATCGACCCCATTTGTCTGCAACGAATAAACAGGGCGTCACGGCCTTGCCACTGTCGGTGGCAAGACGGTTTACGACACCAACCATCTTTCATATTCTCCTGAAGAGGAAATCACATGCATTCAACAATCACCGCCGTTATCCTCGCTGCCGGCAAAGGTACCCGGATGAAATCAAGACGGGCCAAGGTTCTGCATGAGGTCTTTTTCAAACCCATGCTCCACCATGTGCTGGATTCGGTACACCGGGCCGGGATCAAACAGACTGTTGTTATTGTCGGCCACCAGCGGGATGCCGTCCTTGCATCCATTGCCGAATACGGCTGCAGCCCGGTTGTCCAGGAGGAACAGCTCGGGACCGGTCATGCCGTGCTCTGCACGGAAACCGCCTGCGAAAACAATGACCAGATAATGATCCTCTGCGGCGACACCCCGCTTGTCCGACCCGAAACCCTGCAGGCCCTTGCCAAGGCCCATGCAGAAACGAACAGCACTGTCACCCTGATGACCACCCTGCTCGAAGACCCCTTCGGCTACGGCAGAATCATTTCCGATCAGGAGGGAAATATTCTGGAAATCGTGGAACAGAAGGATGCCGACCCTGCCCAGCGTGCAATCAAAGAGATCAATGCCGGGATCTATCTTGTCAACCGTGAGTTTCTCTTTGCCGCCCTGCAACAGGTGGGCACCGACAACAGCCAGGGAGAGGTCTACCTGACCGATATCATCGCCATTGCCAATCGAGAAGGACACAAGGTCCACAAATTTATCCATCCACAGGCCATAGATGTTCTCGGGGTCAACTCCAGGGTTGAACTGGCCCAGGCGGATAAGGAACTGCAGATGCGCCATAACCGTACAATCATGCTCAGTGGGGTAACCCTGTATTCTCCCGAGACCATTCTCATCGCTCCGAACTGCACGATCGGTCAGGATTCCGTCATTGAGTCCGGGGTGCTGATCAGCGGCAGATCGACCATCGGCAGCGAAGTGCATCTTGAAACCGGTGTCGTACTGGATAACTGCAGGCTGGGCGACAATTCGGTGGTCGGCGCCCACAGCGTTCTTCATAACAGTACCATTGAAGAGCGGGAACACATCCCGCCCCTGACCTACCGGGTCGGCTGACGACTCTGCTGGAATAACGGAGCATTTTCAGGCTTTATAAAAAAACCCGAACCCGTTATATTGACACCGTTTCAGCACCATTTCCATTCTTCAGCCAACCATACCCTGTAAATTTATCAACTGGAGCAAAGAT
Organism: Desulfobulbus sp.; assembly: GCA_011051825.1. GTDB lineage: Bacteria > Desulfobacterota > Desulfobulbia > Desulfobulbales > Desulfobulbaceae > DRLX01. Next base: position 5,994 of record DRKH01000470.1, on the reverse strand, counting down.
AGCCCATGAGCGACATTAAAAAGATGTACACAACCATTCTCGGAGACTCCTTTCCCATGGAGATGACCATCTCCTTTGGTGACCAGACCCTGGTCTACCGCAAACGAACCTGGGGCATCCCCATGGAGGACGGGACAGTGGAGGAACGTGGTCTGCGCTACGGAGAAAACCCGGACCAGGAGGCCGCCCTGTACGAACTGGTCAACGGCAACCTGGTGTTGGGGGACTGTAAATTCATTGAACCGGGCAATTCGCTGGTTTCCGGTATCACGGTCGACGACATGCTGCAGGTGGGTAAACATCCAGGCAAAATCAATCTGACCGATGTCGATAACGGCCTCAATATCATTAAATACATGGTCGACAAACCGGCCGCCGTTATTCTCAAGCACAACAATCCCTGCGGGGCCGCCATCGGCTCGACCCTGGCCGATGCCTATAACAAGGCCAACCGGACCGACCGTATTGCCGCCTTCGGCGGGGCGGTAATCATGAGCAAGCCGGTTGATACCGATACCGCAAAGCTGATGGCGGAAAACTACCTGGAAGTTGTCTGCGCCCCCGATTTTGAAGACGGCACCCTGGAAATCCTGTCCAAGGCAAAAAACCTGCGGGTTATCCGCATGGACGGAATCAACCGGCTGGCCGACTTTGAACAGTTTCGCTTTGTCGACTTCAAATCCCTTATTGACGGCGGCCTGATCGTTCAGCAGTCGGCAGTCAACTCCATCCGCTCCATCAATGACCTGAAACCCGCCACCGCCACCTGGAAAGGGCAGGAGTATGCCTGTGAACGCAGCCCCGACCAACGCGAGATCGATGATATGATCTTCGGCTGGGCCGTGGAACACGGCGTAACCTCAAACTCGGTTATCTATGTCAAGAACGGCTGCACCACCGGAATCGGCACCGGCGAGCAGGACCGGGTCGGGGTGGCGGAAATCGCCATTCACAAGGCCTATATAAAATATGCCGATATCACCTGTTATGACAGATTCGGCATTCCCTATGCCGACCTGGCCCTTGAGGTTACCCGGGGAAAACGGGATGCTGCCGATGTTGAGGAGATTGACGCCAAGGTCAAAGCGGATCGGGCCGGACTGCCCGGTTCAGTGATGATTTCCGATGCCTTCTTCCCCTTCCGTGATGCTGCAGACGTGGGTATCCGGGAAGGGATCACCGCTATTCTCCAGGCAGGCGGTTCCATGCGTGATTATGCCTCCATTGAGGCCTGTAACGAAGCCGATCCAAAGGTGGCCATGATGTTTACCGGCCGGCGCTCCTTCAAACACTGATCATCCTCACGGCCTGCATCTTCGGGAGATCCAACCCGAAACCACAACCGGGGCCGCTTTTGTAGCTGATCACAGGGAAGTCAACCTGGTGTCATATCAAAGAAAAAATGTAAGAGGTCACAGGGTGCACCTGATGTGGACAGGTAGATAAGCGCAGACTTCGAGCGCAGACTCCGGGCGGCAAGCCGCCTGCTCCATAAGGCTTGCCGATCATCCGCAGCAGGTGTGCCCTTGTGATCTCTTACCCGCTTTTCAGTGCCCCGGTTGCGGTTAAGAATTAACCCATTAAATGTAGGGAGCAATATCGTTCCTCCCGGAAAAAGGCTGGCGTCCAAGGGAAACGGGATATTTCTTATTGGGCGGGCCGGATTGACTTTGTCTCTCGTTTTCAGTATATTATAAGGAGTTATGGCTTTGTATTTCTAGATATTTTTTCAATCTACCCCATAAGCTGATGGCCACAGGATCCCGCAGCAACACATGGAAAACCGGTACTTCCGATCTGCGCACGATCTCCACCCTTGCCCAGCTGCTGGCCGGTGCCATCAAGCACCATACGCTCTATCCCGAAGATCATTCCATAGCCAGACAGCATATTGACAAAATCCACGAAACCTTTTCCCTGTTTTTCAAAAACCATAAAATTCTCCATATTGATGTTGGCAAAAATGGTCTGCTTTATGATGGTGACATCATCTTTCAGGGCAAGCCCGATGAAAATGACATTTCCTTTCTCCTCGGCCGGGACGGGGTGGAATGGCTGGAATTCTCCAGGGATCTCGAACGGTGGGAAATCCAGGCACTGCTTAGCCTTATCAACAACAACCGGCGCAGCGATGCGGAAAACGACGGCAATATATCCAATGCCCTGTGGGAAAAAGACTTTCCCCACATCGAGTACAAAACCCTTGACCTGATGGCCATGGACCTGCCGCTCCTGGACCTGAGTTCATTCCGGGTTGCCCCAGCCGGGCCCGGGACGGTGCCCGAAGAACATGCGACACAACCGGCAGGGGAGACAACCGCTGAGGCCGACTCCTGCCAGGACGGGGACGACCTCGACACGGACGGGGACGAAGACGAAGAAACCGGAATCGCCCTGACTGCTCCCGGTAACGCCTTATGGAGTCTGAGCGCTCTGGAACAGCATCAACTCAAGACAATGGTTGAACAGGAGGAGCACAGGGTCCACACCGAGAGCACCATCGGCATTCTGTTTATCCTGCTGCTGACACAAAATGACCGGCAGGAGGCGGCCGAAACACTCGCATTCCTGCAGGATCGCTTTCTCTACTGCCTGCAGCACCGGCAAATCACCTATGCCCTGCAGATCATCCGCACCCTGACCAAGGTTGAAGTCGGCGAAAGAGAACGGCGGCAGTGGATCTGCCCGCTGATTCTCGATCTGATCAATACGGTTTCAAGGCCGGAAAGCCTGCGTGACCTGGAAAATATTTTTTCCCCCTCCGAAGAACCCGTGCCCGAAAATGAGCTCAAGGCTCTATGGGTGCTGCTCCGGCTCCTGCCGCCTGATATTTTAAAAACCCTGGCCCCGCTCAGCAAAACTATTGATCTCCAATGTTTTGGGGCCTCTTTTCTTGATCTCTTCGAGCATTTTGCAGCCATCGATTCACCGTCGCTTGCGGCAGTGATCCCGGAAACACACAAAGATGTATGCCTGGGCCTGATTCCCTCTATCCTCAGAATGCACACAACCCAGGCCATCCCCATCCTCTCGGCCATGGCCCTCCATTCTTCTCCACAGGTTCGCGGCAAGGCCTTTACCCTCCTTGTCGAATGGGATGAGGTGGATATGGATATCCTGTTTCCCTTAATTGATGATCCGGACGAAGAAATACGATCCACAATCCTCTCCCGGGCAGGCAAAAAACGCCATCCCCCTACGGAACGAATGCTCCGCAACTATCTGGAAAGGGTTGCAGGGGACACAAAGGACCGCGACCATATCCTTGGTTGTTACCTGGCTCTGGGGAAATCCGGCAGTGCCGATTCCATTCCGTTTCTTAAAAAATCCCTTTACCAGCGCTCCAGCCTGGGCTCCCTGTTTGCAACCGGAGGCGGCGCACAGAAAGAGGGGGCGGCCCGGGCCCTACTGGCACTTCAGCTTCCCGAGGCCAGAGCTATTGTCGAAGAGGGGGCAGCGCATATTTTTCCCGATATTCGGGGAGCCTGCCGCAAGGCTCTTGGAAGACGCCATGACTGATATCCTACCCAAAAAAAACGTGGCAACCGCCAAGGCAGACCGCTTGAAAGGACAACGGTTTCTACAGGTGCTCAATGCACTGTTCTCAACAGCCAAAATCCACATGGATAACAATACACTGTTGCAGAACTGTGCTGATAACTTTTCACAAAGTATCGAAGAACTGCTCCGGTTCGATGATGAGATCAACCTTGTTGCTTCGGTCGGTTGCTTTTATCTGCAGCAGGAAAAGGTCTTTCTGCAGCGGAATACTTCCGGTCTGGCCAGAAAGATGCTGAGCTATTTTGAAAAACGACAGGTTGAAGGACTACGCTTTAACCGCAGTGCGGCCTACGTCTCCCACGAGGACATTCTCACCTTTGCCCGTCTCCTCAACCAGGCAAAAGATGAAAAAGACCCCCTGTTCCGGCTCCAGTCCATGCTGGAGGAAAAAAACTATCACTGGGTGGAAATCATCAACACCTCCCAGGCCCAGTCACTGGCGAGTATTTTTTCAGCCCCGGGGGAGCAGACAGCACGGGGAGGACAGGCCGGCGAAGATGTTTCCGGACAAAAAACGACCAAAACAAGGAACGAACAACCCCGTAATACAACAGGCGGCCAAGAAGCAACCCCACAGCAAGACAGCCATAAAAAACCGGTTTCCGCCCGCAGGCGCAGACGCCGGAGACGAACCCGTAAAGCGGTCCTTACCTACAGCTATGCCATGCACTCCCTGCATGAAGTTGCCGAACGACTCAACAAAAACAAAAACGCGGGCCTGGGCAAATCGGTTCAACTGGTCCAGAACATGGTCGATCTGGTCATGAACGATGACAATGTACTGCTCGACCTGTCCACCATTCGCGACTATGACGATTATACCTTTACCCACTCCATCAACGTCGCCATTCTGTCCCTCTGCCTTGGCCATCGTATCGGCCTGAGCAAGGTTTCTCTCTCCCGCCTCGGACTCAGCGCCCTGTTCCACGACCTGGGCAAGATAGATATTCCCAAAGAGATTTTAAACAAACCGGCCAAGCTCACGGACAAGGAATTCGGGGTCATTAAACAACACTCGATTAACAGTGTTCGACGAATACTCAGGCTGCGGGCATCCTACGACCGTAAGGCAAGCATCATCCTGCCGCCGTTCGAGCACCACCTGCGCTATGACCTCTCCGGCTACCCGAAGACACCGCGCAAGACCCCGATCAGCCTGTTTGGCCGCATTATCACCATTGCCGATGTCTATGACGCCATCACCGGTCCCCGGATCTACCGTAAAAACTACATGAGCCCGGACAAGGCCCTGGGGGTCATGCTCAAGGACTCGGGCACCGTGTTCGATCCGATCCTTCTCAAGGTCTTTATCAATATGCTCGGAATCTATCCCGTCGGCACGGTACTGTTTCTTGAAGACGGCAGAATGGGACTGGTCGCTCAGGCACCGGATGAGACCGTTGACCCGGAGGCGCTCTGGGTTCTGTTGCTGGAAAAAAACAAAGATGGCGGGTACCGGAAAGGGGACTACCTCAACCTCGGCATGTGGAATCCCGACACCGGAACATTCAACCGCCGGATAATAAAAACCGTCCACCCGGCAGATCTTGGTATCCAGCCGACTGAATTTCTACTCCTTTAAACCCGCGCCACCGTAATTGATCACCGGGGGGGCATCCTTGTGGTGTAACGTACCCCGTCGTTGCAACAAGTCCGCATAGTTCACAAAGGTCGTCGCCAACGACCTGAAAACATCATGCCTGCTGCGTCACAGCGCAAAAAAGAGCCCTCCAAATATTTCAATATCTCAGCGGCTCTTTTCAGGCTGTTCCGTGCATTCATGGCGTTTTCAGGCCTTGCAGCAGGCCGCTTATGAAATATGCGGGCTGGCTGAGGGCCGCCACATTTACACAATCTCCACCCAGGATCTGCGCCGGGCGGATTCCAGACAGGCCGCACAGATCTGCACCGCCCGCAACCCGTCTCCACCGGACACAGGATTTTCGCCCCGGCCTGCGAGAAAACGCTGCCAGTCCTCAAGAAGCGGGAGGATGGTTCCCACCGGCTCGCCGCAGTCAACCGGCTGCACCTCCACCCCGACAATTCGGGCGCAGGTGTTGTAAATCTGATCCCCGACCAGCTGGCCTTCACTGCAGACAAACTCAAACCGGCCCGAACGCGCCCGGCCCACCTTGGAACAGTCCACAGTCCCCTTAACCCCGCCTTCCATTTCAACCAGTACCAGCAACATGTCCTCAAGGGCTGCATTATGCTGTTGGCCGCTGATGGCCATGACCCGCACCACTTCGCGGCCGGTGATAAAACGCAGGGCATCAAACACATGGACGGCGGTATGAAAACTCACCCCTGCCCCGGCAAGTTCCGGCTGCTCATGCCAGTCCAGGGTGGAGGGCTCGATACGCTGATTAGCCGAAAAGCTGTACAAATCGCCAAGTTCAGGCAACAGCTTGCGAAACCGGCCGATGACCTGAT
>DRKH01000469.1 GCA_011051825.1 Desulfobulbus sp. | reverse complement strand
CGGGACCATGGACAGAACAAGCAGAAAAGTGATGACCGAGGCAAGGATCGAAACAGCTTCCCGTTTGTCCGGATCCTTTCGTAACAGGGGGATCAGGAGAGCCGCGACCATGGGGGTGAAGGCCGCCAACAGGGGTATGATTGACGTAAAAGTATGTTCCATCAGCCCTTGAGACCTGTCAGTTTATTGATTGAAATGGTCTGGTTATTGCGGAAAACCGCAACCGCAATACCAAGGAAAAGCGCTGCCTCAGCAGCTCCGATACCGAGCAGAAACAGGGTCATTACCCGGGCCGCGAGAGGATCGACGTGGAGAAAGGTACCAAAGGCCATCACGTTGATGCCCACGCCCTGGATAAGTAGTTCCAGGGAGATGAGAATACCGATCAGGGTCCGGCGAAACATCATGCCGTGCAAGCCGATTCCAAACAGCAGATGGGCAACCACCACATAGACGATCAGATTGTTGGGCAGGGTGTGTAAGAATTCCATCCGGGTTACCTCCGCCGTTTGATAAGAGCTACAGAGATGGCACCGATGACCGCGACAGTGAGCAGAATGGAGATAACCTCAAAGGGCAGGAGATATTCTCCAAGCAGCATCATGCCGATCGGCGATTCATCAATTTTCTGGGGATATCCGACCCACTCACGCCTGGACAACCCCAGCAGCACCGAGCCCAGCATGGCCAGGGTGATAAACGGAGGAACTATCCCTCGCGGGCCCGGGGCCTGCAGCCCCTCTTCACCCGCCTTATGGGTCAGAGACAGACCAAAGGCAATGGCCACACAGACCGCCCCGACATAGATCATAATCTGCATGACCGCAAGCAACGGACTGCCGAGGAAATAATAAAGCCCGGCAACACCGACCATGGTTATGACCAGACCCAGGAAACAGTGGACCAGTTTTTTCAGCATCACCGCCATCACGGCCCCGACCACTATCTGCACCAGCAGAGAGGCGAAGGTCAGGGCGTAGATATCAAGGGCAAATCGTTCAAAACTCATGACACTGCTCCGAAAAGGGGGTCCCGAGACCGGCAAGCAGATCCATGGAAGAATAGACCTTCCGTTCAGCCCCTGCCAAGGCGTAGTCACGGGAATAGGCCAGCGCTTCAACCGGACAGCTCTCAACACAGAGCCCGCACAGGCTGCACTTGGTAAAGTCCAGTTGAAACAGGGTCGGCGACTTCTTTTTTGCCCCCTCGGGTTTCTCGCCCCGGACCTCGATACAGTTTGAAGGACAGGCCCGGACACAGGAACCACAGGCTATACACCTGGCAAACCCGGTCGACCCGTCGGCCACCAGCATGATATGGCCGCGGAACCGGGCCGGCAGAGATGCGGTCTCGCGGGGCCACTCAACAGTGGGGCTCGGGGAGAGCATGGTGGTTATGGTCACCTGCATCCCCTGCACCAGACTGACCAGCCCGGTGACGATGTTTTTTGCGTAACTCCAGTTCATAAGGCAGCCATCACTCCGGCAGTTAAGAGAAAATTAAGCAGAGAAATCGGCAACAGGATCTTCCAGCCGAAGGCCAGCATCTGATCAACCCTGACCCGGGGAAAGGTCCAGCGAAACCACATCATCAGGAAAAGGAAAAAATAAATCTTCAGCAGCATCCAGACCGGTCCGGGCAGAACCGGGCCCAGCCAGCCACCGAGAAAGAGAATGGAGGCAATGGCCGAGGCCAGAAACATGTAGGTATATTCAGCCAGAAAAAAGAGCGAAAACATCATGCCGGAATATTCAGTATGGAACCCGGCCACCAGTTCACTTTCCGCTTCGGCAAAGTCAAACGGACTGCGGTTGGTTTCCATGGTAATGGCAATCAGATACATGAAAAACGCCACCGGCTGGTAGAGTGCAAACCACATGGATTCCTGCTGGGCGACAACGATCTCCCGCAGGCTGAAGGTTCCGGCCAGCAAAATGACCGGCAGGATGCAGAGCAGCAGGGGAATCTTGTAGGCCAGGATCTGGGCCACTGCTCTTGAGGCACCCAGCAGGGCGTATTTATTATCGCAGCCCCAGCCGGCCAGCAGGATACCCAGGGTATTTAAAAGTCCCAGGGCAATGACCAGCAGCAGGCCGATATCCAGTTCATGGGCCTGGAGGGTCTCGGAAAAGGGAACGGGAACCAGGGCGACAAACACCGGTATCAGGCAGATAATCGGAGCCAGAATAAAGATCGGCGTATCTGCCGAACTGGGAAAAATAATCTGCTTGGAGACCAGCTTGAGGCCATCGGCAACGGTCTGCAGCAATCCGGCCGGCCCGACCTCGGTGGGGCCGAGCCGAAACTGCATGTGACCGGCGACTTTTCGTTCAAGCCAGACCACAAACACCGCATTGATCCCGACCACCAGGGTAATACCCAGGATCATCAACAGGGTCCGGAGGATGGAAATCTGTGTGATTATCATCTGTCCACCTCCGGAATAACCATGTCCAGACTGCCAAGAATCGCCAGCACGTCGGCCAGCAGCTGCCCGCGGGCCAAGTGGGAAAAAATGCTCAGATTTGCAAAAGAAGGTACCCTGAACTTGACCCGGTACGGCACCTTGGTACCGTCGCTGACAAGATAGATCATCAGCTCACCCCGTGGTGT
>DRKH01000468.1 GCA_011051825.1 Desulfobulbus sp. | reverse complement strand
GAGCATGTCCAGGATGACCAGATCCACCTGCCGGCTGTTCAGATACTCAACGGCCTCCTCCCCGGAATGCACACAGACGACATTGTAGCCCAGGTGGTCCAGCATGGCCTCTGCTATATCGAGAAGCTGTGTCTCGTCATCGACGACGAGGATGGTCTCACCATTGCCTGCAAGTGTCGGCTTGGGGACCGGTTCCTGTGCTGTCAGGCTGTTTTCGACCGCAGGAAAAAAGAGTGCAAACGTGGTTCCCTGTTCACTGCTTGTAACCGTGACCGCCCCGTCATGTTCCTGGACCGTGTTCCAGACCACGGCCAGCCCCAGGCCGGTGCCGCTTCTTCCCATGACCTTTTTGGTGTAAAAGGGTTCAAAGATATGGTCGATATTCTCCTGTGGAATTCCTGATCCCGTATCCGTTACGGTGAGGACAACATACGGTATCTGCTTGAGACCGTGTTCCATGGCCCATTGAAAATCCGGCACCCTGCTTGTGGTGCTGAGGGTTACCTTGCCGCTATTGTTTATGGCTTCAGCCGCGTTTATCACCAGGTTCATGATACATTTTTTAATATGGACCGGTGAACAGGATATATCCGGCAGGTCGTCGGCGGCTCTCTTATGGAACCGTACTGCTGGGTACAGGGTCTGCAGATGATGAAACTCCGGAGAATCCAGGTATTCATCGACCAGGGTATTGAGGCAGACAGGTACCCTCGCCCCGGCCACACCCCGGGCAACGGTCAGCAGGTCGGCAACCACGGCCGCTGCCCGCTCTCCTGATTCCTGAATGGCCTTGATGGGCGTTCGCAGGTCACTGTCCTCGGGCAGCTGGAGCAGGAGCAGCTCGGGATAGCCGATGATACCCGACAGAATGTTGTTAAGGTCGTGGGCAACACCGCCGGCCATCAGGCCGATGGCCTCCATTTTTTTTGCCCGCTGGAGCTGAAGTTCCACGGCCTGTTTTTCCTCTTCCACCTGTTTCTGCCGGGTCATGTCCTCATATACGGTAACCACTTCACCGGTGGGCAGTTTGTAGACCCTGTTTTCTCTCCAGGTTTCCAGATGGCCGTCTCGATAGCAGGAAAAGGGATGTTGAGCCGGTTCACCGGTCTGCCAGACCCGGCGGAAAACATCCAGTAGACCATATTCTTCAACACCGGGAAAGACGTCGGTGACCTTCCGCCCTATGACCTCCTCCCGGCTGATACCTTCCATTTTTTCTCCGGCCCGGTTGAAATCCTTGAATATGAAATTCCGGCCGTTGTCAACCGCTTCATAGACGGCGACTCCGCTGCTGGAATGATCAAACAGCCGGCGATAGAATGATTCGTTTTTTTGTTCCATTGCCTGGGCCAGTTTCAGATCGGCCAGATCAATATCAACACAGAACATGGTTTTTTCACCCTGGCTGCTCTCCAGCATGACATGGGAGGAGTAGACCACGACCTCACTGCAGTCCTTATGGCATCTGGTGATTTCGGCCGAGGGAATAACCACGTTGTTTTCAAACCAGTCACGGACAGCCCGGTGAACATCCGTTTTCAAGGATGCCGGGACAATCAGCTCTTCCAGTTTCCTGCCCAGCGCCTCTTGTTCACTGTAGCCGTACAGACGTTCACTGGCACGGTTCCAGTACACGATCCGTCGCTGCCGGTCATATCCCTGGACGGCGATTTTCGGCAGATCCCTGACCAGGAGACGAAAACGCTCCTCGCTTTCCGTCAGTTCGGCCGTACGCTGCGCGACCTTATGTTCCAGGTTGTCGACCAGATCCTGGACATGGGCGGCCATGGTGTTGAAAATCCGGGCCAGTTGTCCCAGTTCATCTTTGCCGGATTCCCGGACCCGGACCGTCATGTTGCCCTGGCCGAATGCCTGGGCCGATTTCGTCAACCGGAGAATGTTTGTTGTTATCGTGTTGTGCAGGAGCCGGGCAATGCTCAGCATCGCCATCATGCCAAGGAAGGCGATGAGCAGGATAATATACCCGGCCAGACGATAGATCTGGTCAATGCGTTGCCGGGCCTGCTCAACCTCCTGTCGTGCGGCCTGAACCAGGGCGTTGGAAACAGGCGTTACCGTCTGCTCCTGGAGAGAAAAATCCCGCATTTTTTCGCTGATTTTCAGGTCGACTGCAAGCAGCTTTTCAGCCAGAGTGCGGCAGGTGTCAATACGGTCGAATATCCTGTTTTTCAGGGTTTCGGACAGGGTGGGATCCTGCTCCACCGCCTTACGTAAACGTTCATCGGCATTAAACACGGATTGCATGAGGGAGCGCCGGCGGCTGATCAGGTAATCCTTATAAGAAAGGACTGCCTGGGAATAGATATTCAACAGAGAAGGGACCCCCTGCAGGGCCTGTTTAAGAGTCGTGCCGACCTGATGGATCTGTGCCTCAAGACCACGTTTTGGTGCAGCCCGCCTTGAGATCAGCTCCACAGCTTCGATGGAGGTGTCGGCAAAACGTTTGGCCGCTGCCAGATAGAGGTTGAGATCGATCTCATTTATGTTTGACCTGTTACTCACCATTGAACGATAAAGGTTGTTCTTCAGGGCACTGCTGATACGGATGACCCGGGCAATCTGGCGCACGGATGGCTGGGCATATCGTTGGTGGGCCTCCTGCAGGCCCATCCGTTGATGGTAGATGAAAAAATCACCCAGCAATCGGCGGGCCCGTTCCATCCCCCGGTCCATTTCCAGGATCTGCTGGCCTATTTCCGTGCTTCTGCGGATATCCTCTTCAGCATTATGGATGGAGATAAAGGAGAGACCGGCGGTGATTGAGATCAGGAGCATGAAAAAAAACAACAGGGTAAAGGCAAGGTTGAATTTCCTGTTGATCCCCAGGCTGCTCCAGCTGAAAACGTTCTTTTTCATGGTCGCCGTCTATCCGCAAGATTCCGAAACGACCGGCCGTGGACGGGTACGTCCCTGAATCTTTTTTCTGTGGCCTGTTGTCTCACCCGGCCCGGAGAATATTTTTGAATAACCCGAGCCCTCATTTTTGAGCATCACCGGAAAAGACCACATTTGCCTCCAGGCCTTTGAGGCCTCTGGACGGATCGTCAAGGCGCAGGACATGGAAGGACGACCTGCTGCAGTCACCAAACTGATCACAGCTCAGAATTCCGGTGACCCCCTTAAAGGTCTTGGTGGCATAGAGGGTATCCCGCAGCTTCCGGCGGCCGATATGGAGTGTTCCGTTCCGATCACGGACGGCTGTTTTTTCAATGGCATGAAAGAGGAGACTGGCTGCATCGTAGCCACTGAGATAGTAACTGACGGTCGGTTCTTCCTTGAACTTTGCCTTATAGGCCAGAGCCATCCGCTCGACAGCTGGTCCGGCCGGCTGAACCGGGCCGACAAAGCACATTCCTCTGGCGGCATCTCCGACCGCCTCAAGAAAAGTTTTTTCGATTAATGCTCCGCCGCTGATCAGGAGGGTCTTCTCCAGGGCCGGTAACTGACGGGCCTGCAGGAGAAGATGATTTCCCTCGGGCTGGAAGAGTGGAAAGAACAGCAGGTCTGCTTTGGAATTGATGACTGCGGTTAACACCGGGAGCATCTGGGTCTCTCCCTTGTTGATTGCAGTATCAAGGACAATGGTACCGCCGAGTTCAACAAAGGCCTTTTTAAAGCTTTCGGTCAGGCCCCTGGTGTAAATGTCATTGTCGTTGATGGTGGCCGCCTTGCGGAGACCAAGCTGCTGGTAGGCATAACCGGCTGCCGCCCTGCCGGCGTTTTCTTCGTTGGGGGCGGTGCGAAAATATCCCTCCTGCCAGTTGGGTGCGGGCCGCCCTGCAATGGAGGTAAGAAACGGAGCTGAATTATTACCCGATATCATGGTCAGGCCCGCGTCGGACATGGCCTGTGCCGCCGTTGCTGCCGCACCGGAACAGGTTGTGCCGAATATTGCAACGGTCTGAGGGTTGGCGATGATTTTAAGGGCCGCATTGGCACCTCCTACCGCCGTGCAGCCGGTATCCTCTATCTGAAGGGCAACCGGGTGGCCCAGGATTGTCCCCTTTCTTTTATCCAGGGCCAGCTTCAGCCCTCTGATCTGCGCCTGTCCCAGGGGGGCCACGTCACCGCTTACCGCCTGCAGCACACCAATTTGTATCGGTTCTCCAGGGGCTACGTCGACGCAGCCCAGAGGATCGGTACATGTAAACGATGGTTCCGGTTTGTTGCAGCCTGCAAGGAGTGCGAAAAAACTACATAACACAATGAAGGGGGTGAGATTTTTTTGCTGCATGGATATTCTCTCGGGTCGTCAATATGATAAGAAACGGGCTGCTGGAAAGCAGAAAAGATCCGAATATTAAAAACGATATGATTAAATATACCTGATTACATCTTCTTGAGGCAAGATCAAATGAGAGTATCTCGTGTTCCTGATACGGAAGTGGCCCGATAGTTTATCTGTAAATCGGCGCGGAGCGCCTGGATGCAACGCAGCACCGCAGAGCGGTGCTGCGAGAGTATTCTTGTTATACCGCTCTGCGGTGTAACATATTAACCTTTGGTTTCAAAACAAGGTTGCCCGCCCGCTCTGCGGGTAAATGAGTGCTCCATAATGAAAACATTTTCATCGTTC
>DRKH01000467.1 GCA_011051825.1 Desulfobulbus sp. | reverse complement strand
TGGACTATTACACAAAAAAACAGGGCAGCGGACAATAGGTTCATGGCTGTTTTCCCAGGTGAATTTTGTTTGATGAGTGCTTGGTACTGTTTTATTCATACCAGAGACATGGGTACATATGAGGTACAGATTGAGAAAAAAATAAAGATTTGGTATGATTTTTCAGGATGTTCTAATTGTGTCGTTCTTTTGAACTGGAGACCGTCTCTGTGAAAAATGCCCGATTCACCCTTGTGGAGTTCTCAGAGGCATCTTCCGCCCCTCGTCTCCTGATCTCGCCCAAGACGCGGCTGCCGGAACAGGGTGATCGTATTCTTGAGCGAAAACGGCTGCTGAACGAGCTGACAGCGTCTGTTGCCAAAGGGCATGTCTGGATAAATGGTCCGCCCGGAGCCGGAAAAACTGTGTTGGCCGCAGGCTACGCCAGACAGGTTGCCATGCCGGCCTTCTGGTATGACCTTGATCCTCTTGACGCCGACCTCGTTTCCTTTTTTTCCACCCTGCCCCAGGCCTTCATTCCCCGTTTTCCCGACATAGCCGATGGCTGCGACCTGCCCGAACTCAGCCCTGAAGACATGCTGGCCCTGCCTGTTTTTGCCCGGAAATTTTTCCGCAGCCTCTTCCTGTCCATGCCGGGGAAATGGTTGCTTATTCTGGATAATTTTCAGGAAATTCCGGAGCAGTCACCGCTTGTTAACCTGCTGCAGATATGCCTGGGGGAAATCCCGGTTGACTGCCGGGCCATTATTTTGAGCAGGAAACCACCTTCGGCGGTTTTTTCCAGAATGCGGGTGGAGGGGAAAATTCAGGTAATTGATCCGGCCCCCCTTCGTTTCACTCCCGCAGAGATCGGCAAGGTTATGAGCCTGCACGGCATAACCGGGGAACAGAAAAGCTGCATCCACTATCTCCACAAAACCACAGTCGGCTGGGCTGCCGGACTGACCCTGCTTTTACAAGAACAAAAACAAAAACAAAACCGGGAAATCTGCATCCGGGATCAGAGCGAAGAATTCGATCATCAGGAACTCTTTGACTATTTTGCCGGCGTTATTTTTGCCGGCCTTGGGGAACAGGAAAAAAGCAGACTGATACTGGCTGCCCAGTTTCCCGAAATTCGGCCAAAACTTCTTGACAGGCTGCAGGAAACTGATGGCGGCAAAGATTATTTTCTCCGGCTCAGCCGGGAAAATTTCTTCACCTACAGACTGGACAACCGGGGTGAATTGTTTCAATTTCACCCTCTGTTCAGGCAATTCCTCCGGCAAAAGGCCAAGGCCGTCATGCCTGCTGCGGTACTCACCCCTCTTCTGGAGCAGGCAGCGAACTCCTTTGCCGCCGACAATCGTCAAACCGAGGCGGTTGATTTACTCATTCAGGCCAAAAGCTGGAACAGGGCTGCAGAGCATATCAGGAAAAACGGCGCGGTCATGCTCGACCAGGGCAGATTCAAAACCCTGCTTCGCTGGCAGCAGGCCCTGCCCCAACAGATCGTCGGGGAAAATCCTTGGCTTCTCTTTTTCTTCGGCGTTGCGACCACGGCCTTTGATCCCCTGCAGGCCATCGAAATCCTGAAAAAAAGTTTTTCGCTCTTTCAAAAGAAACACGACACCACCGGTTCGCTCCTTGCCTGCTGTTCGCTGACCAACTCCATCATCAACCATCTCTCCGAGCTGCCGGCCCTTGATCCCTGGCTGGATTACCTGGAAGAGCAGCTTGATCCCCGGACCCTGCCCGATGATGGTTCTTTTGCAAACAGCACCATGGCCAGCGCCATTGCCAGGGCGCTGGTTCTGCGCCGCCCTGACCATCCTGACCTCGAGCTCTGGCTGCAGCGTATTGTCCGCCAGGGCGGTATGCATCCGGCCCTTATCACCCATTACCTGTGGACAGGCAGATTCCCGGAAGCCCGGGCCGCCCTTGACAATATTTACGCGCACAAGGACCGGATCGGATCAAAGCTGTTATTGTCCGCCATCAAGGCCATGGAGGTGCAGTATTATCTGATCATGTGTGAGCCGGACAAGTGTATCAGGGTGATTGAAGAATCGCTGCAGATGATGGAGGAGACCGGCATCCGGGTCTGGGAGGTACATTTTTTTATTCTCGGTGCCGGCTGCTGTCTGAACTGCGGTAGAAAAAAAGAGGCGGCCGGTTACCTGCGGCTGATGGAGCAACATGTCGACCGTGCCCGGCTGCTTGAGCGCAGTTATTACCATGTGGTGAAAACCCTGGAAGCGCTGCTTGCCGAGGATCTGGTCGCGGCAGACCGGCATCAGCGTTCGGCCCTGGACATGGCGGAAAAAATCGGCATGCCCTCCTATTCCACCTGGTGCTGGTATGGATCGGCCCTGGTCGCTGTTTTTCAGCAAAACTATACAGCGGCGGTCACCCGTTTTGAGAGGGTCTTCCAATTGGCCGCAGCGCCGGGCAATCCCTGGTTCACCTGCCAGGCCCACTTAGGCCTTGCCTATATGCACAGGCATAAGGGAGAATGGCAGGAAATGCGCCACCATCTCCAACAGGGCTTTTCTCTGGCCCGAAAGAAGAATTACCTGACCTTTTTCTTTTTTCTACCGAAAATGATGGAAACCCTGGCCGTGGCCGCTCTGGAAGAAAATATCGAACCAACCTTTGTCCGCCGGTTTATCGCCCGCTGGAATCCGACCCCTGTTGATCCGCCGGTACACCTTGACAACTGGCCCTGGCCGATAAAGATATTTACCCTGGGCAGGTTTTCGATACTGAGGCACGGGAAAAAATTATCCCCGGCAGTCAGGGCGAAAAATAAACCGATCCAACTGCTGCAGGCGATTATTGCCCTTGGTGGCAGGCAGGTGAACAAAACAAAGCTTGCTGATATCTTCTGGCCCGACTCCAATGGCGACGAACAGGCAGCGGCCTTGAAGGTCACTTTGCACCGGCTGCGGGAACTGTTACAGGTGAAAGATGCCATCATTCAGACTTCCGCCAACCTGACCCTAAATCCCCGAATCTGCTGGGTGGACTGCTGGCAGTTTGAACGGCTGGCAGGAACAGTACTTGCCGAAAAACAAAAGACGGCTGATGCGCCTTCCGCTACAGCCAAAAAGGCTGTTGCTACCTATAATGGCCACTTTCTGGCATCCCAAGAGGATGAGTCCTGGATTTTCGCCTATCGACAGCGGTTGCAAGATATTGTTGAAAAACTCAACAGCTCGACCTACAAAAGTTCTGTGATACCAATAGAAAGAATCAACGCTGCCGGTATCCCCTACCAAAATGACCCGGCCAACTGTCAGGGTGACAAAGAAGAGAGGAAAAAATAGCCAAGGTTTGTTTTTTTCAGTATTATGATTTTCATGACACTGCCAAAACTTACCCTTGCCGATCTTGCCCGTTCCGGCCACGTCACCAGATGGCATTCGGTGCGTACCTCGCGGGACCAGACTCTTGCCGAACATCATTATATGGTGACCCGGATATCCAACAGGTTGGCCAAAGATATATTCGGACCGGATCTGGAT
>DRKH01000466.1 GCA_011051825.1 Desulfobulbus sp. | reverse complement strand
TAGCCCAACCACCACCTGTAACTGTTTAGGAGTGCTCCATATCTGTGCAGTCAGGCCTGTGAACTATAGTGATTCCTATGTGAATCAGGCCTGACCGTGCAGAGAGGTAAGCGTAGACTCCGTGGGGTGCTCCTGAACAGTTACTAACTATTCAGCTGGGTGCGCGAGATTTATGCAAACCACAAGACAGCCGGTTACATGAGCTCTGTCTTCATGCGATGGTACTCTTCCTCGCTGATCTCGCCTCTGGCATAGCGCTCTTTTAAGGTATTGAGCCGCGCGGTCGACCCGGAGACACCGCTTGAGAAAAAGGCCTGAAAAAGCTTAACCGCAAGATAAATGAGCAGGCCCCAGAAAAGAATAGTGATTATCCAGCCAAGAGGGCCGGGAAAAAAGGCACCTGGGCCGCAAAGCCAATTTCCGTACTGACCGAATCCATTATGCATCATCGTCTGCTTCTCCTAAGATAAAAAGGTTCCAAAAGTGATTGTTACCTTCTGAAAAGCAGGAAACATGCCATGCTGAAGTAAATCACAACAAACATCATAACACATTAAATTTAAAGCTAATTACACAAACAGACGGCCACAGAACCAGCACAGCATGCAACATGATATCTAAATCATGTACAAGACGGAATCAAGCCGGCAATGGAGGTGTCCACTTTTAAGACAGTTTTGCTCAACAGTACAATATATTCTGTAAATGCGGGTCGTTCCCCGGATGGAAAGACAGGATCAGCCTGTTAATCGTTCTTCAATTCGACGATTGAGATCAATGATTTTCTGGTAGGTGGTATCGGAGGGATCGATATTGCGCAGGAATTCCGCATCCTGCATCAACTTGAGGATGGCCTCGTTTCGTCTGGCCAGTTCGGCAATATCGACAAGCGTTTTTCGGTCGTCCTCCCGGGCACTTTTCTGCAGGCGCCTGACATGGCCGGAGATGACCATGGACGAATTGAGAATGTAATGGGAGAGCACATCCAGCAGCTGATTGAGTGCAGCGGTCAGGTCGCGGTGCAACTGAACCGTATATCGGTAGCGGATTATTCGCTGATTGCGCTCAAAGAGGAGACCAAGAAGAAAACCGCATGCCCCGGCAAAAAAACCAAAGGCAATGGTCATGGGCAGCATGGCCGGGGTAAAGGCGGAAAAAAGGATGGCAACATCTTTGCCCGCACTGGTTACCCCATGTCCGGCATCGGTAAACTGGTGGACCAGCATCACATAAGGGTGAACAAAAAGCACCCCGGCCGCTATCCCGACCAGGGTGAAGAGTGTTTTCCGGTGCCCAGCCATGTTCTACTTCTTTCGGTAATGTTCCATGATCTGCAGATAACTCCCGTAAATAACGGGAAGCACAAGCAGACAGAGCAGGGTTGCCGTCACCATTCCTCCGACCATGGGTGCGGCAATACGCTTCATAACCTGGGAACCGGTGCCGCCGCCAAACAGAATGGGAAGCAGGCCGGCGGTAGTAGCTATTGCGGTCATGGCAATCGGCCGTACACGTTCAGCGGTTCCGGTATAGACCGCCGCCATAATCTCTTTTTTATTCAGTCGCCTGTCCCCGGCCTCCTTGTGCCTGCGATCAAGCTCATGATCGATAAAGGTCAAAACCAGTATGCCGATCTCGGCCGAAACGCCGGCCAGGGCTATAAAGCCGACCACGATGGCCACCGAGATATTAAAGTGCATAAACCATATAAGCCAGATCCCGCCGACCAGAGCAAAGGGAATCGAGAGCATGACCACAATCGGTTCGGCCAGATTGCGGAAGTTGAAATAGAGCAGCAGAAAAATCAGGCCCAGGGTAAAGGGGACCACGATCCGCAACCGCTGCTGGGCCCGTTCCATATACTCAAACTGGCCCGACCAGGACAGAGTGTAGCCGGAAGGGAGATCCAGTTCTTTTGCGATCAAGGCCTTTGCCTCCTTGACAAAACCACCGATGTCAGAGGTGGATATATCAACATAGATCCAGGCATTGGGCCGGGCATTTTCACTTTTGACCACTGGTGCGCCCCTGCTCAGAGAGATGTTGGTGACCTCGGAGAGGGGAATAAAGTTACCCGCCGGTGTCGGCACCAGCGCCCGACCGATTTTCTCCGGATTATCACGGAAATCCCTGGGGTAGCGCAGGTTGATCGGGTAGCGTTCAAGGCCTTCAACCGTCTGCGAGACCTGCATGCCGCCGATGGCGGTCATAATGACATCCTGGATATCACCAACACTCAGTCCGTAACGGGCGGCGGCCTTACGGTTGATATCAATATCCAGAAAGTATCCGCCCACTGCCCGATCGGCATAGGCGGAAACCGTTTCCGGCATGGTTTTCATTATATTTTCGATATCAAGGGAGACCTTGCCCAGAACATTCAGGTCGGAACCGCTGACCTTGATACCGATGGGGGTTTTGATGCCGGTGGAAAGCATGTCGATTCTGGTAATGATCGGCATGGTCCAGGCATTGGCAAGGCCCGGAAGCCGTAACTCTTTATCCATATCCTGCATCAGTTCCCGGGTCGTCTTTTTGGGATCCGGCCACTGGTCCCGGGGTTTAAGCCGGACAATGGTTTCCACCATGGACAGCGGGGCCGGATCGGTGGCCGTTTCTGCCCGCCCGACCTTACCGAACACCGTGAGCACCTCCGGAAAAGTCTTGATGATCTTGTCGGTCTGCTGAAGAATCTCCTTGGCCTTGGTAATCGAAATGCCCGGGAAGGTGGAAGGCATGTACAGAATATCTCCCTCATCCAGAGGCGGCATGAACTCAGAACCCAACTGACTGAGCGGATACCAGGTTACCCCGACCAGGACAATGGCCAGAATGATGACCAGGTAGCGCATCTTGATGCAGAGGCGCAGACTTGGACCATGGATAAACTGGAAAAATCTGTTAACCGGATTTTTGGCCTCGGAAATAATCTTGCCCCGGATGAAAAATCCCATCAACACCGGCACCAGAGTAATGGAGAGCAGAGCGGCCGAGGCCATGGCATAGGTTTTGGTAAAGGCCAGAGGGGTAAACAGCCGCCCTTCCTGGGCCTGGAGAGTAAAAATGGGCAAAAAGGAAAACGTAATGATAAGAAGAGAGAAAAACAGTGCCGGTCCCACTTCGCAAGCCGCCTCACCCATGATCCGCCAACGGTTTTTTCCGGAGAGGTCCACACCCTGTTTTACTGCAGCTTCTATATGCTTATGGGCATTTTCGATCATGACAATTGCCCCGTCCACCATCGCTCCAATGGCAATGGCAATTCCGCCAAGTGACATGATATTGGCATTAATCCCCTGCACTTTCATAATCATAAAGGCAAGGAGAATGCCCATGGGCAGAGAGGCGATGGCCACCAGAGCTGAACGGAAATGGAGCAGAAAAACGATGCAGACCAGGGAGACGACGATAAATTCCTCGATCAGCTTGCCCTTGATATTTTCAACGGCCCGCTCAATCAGACTGCCCCGGTCATAGGTGGGCACGATTTCAACCCCCTCGGGCAACCCTTTCTTCAACTCTTCCAGCTTGTCCCGAACCCGCTCAATGGTGGCCAGTGCATTTTCGCCATACCGCATGATGACAACCCCGCCGGCGACTTCACCCTCACCATTCAATTCGACCAGACCACGCCTGAGATCGGGCCCGAGCTGAACCGTGGCCACATCGGCAAGGCGGATGGGCGTACCCATTTCATCGGTCTTCAACGGAATTTCTTCAAGATCCTCAATGGACTTGACGTATCCCTGGCCGCGCACCATGTACTCAGTTTCCGACATCTCTATCAGACGGCCGCCCACATCACGGTTGGAACGTTTGATGGCCCGCCGCACCTGCTGGATGGGAATATTGTAGGCTGCCAGTTTGTCCGGATCGACTTCAACCTGATACTGTTTGACATAACCGCCGATTGATGCAACTTCGGATATGCCTTCAACGGTCTGCAGCGGATAACGCAGATACCAGTCCTGAATTGATCGTAACTGGGCCAGATCATGGTTACCGGTGCGGTCGACAAGCGCATATTCATAGATCCAGCCGACCCCGGTGGCATCGGGGCCAAGCGAGGGGGACACGCCAAGAGGCAGGTCGGAGCTGACGTAATTCAACGATTCCAGGACACGGGAGCGCGCCCAGTACATGTCGGTTCCATCCTCGAAGATGATATAGACAAACGAGAGGCCGAAGAAGGAATACCCACGCACCACCTTGGACCGGGGTACCTGCAGCATGGCCGTGGTCAGGGGATAGGTCACCTGATCCTCAACCACCTGGGGTGCCTGGCCGGGATATTTCGTAAAAACGATAACCTGGACGTCGGAAAGATCCGGTATCGCATCGAGCGGTGTATTCTTCAGGGTCCACAGCCCGGCTGCAGCAATAATGACGGTTCCAATCAGGATCAGCAAACGGTCACGGATGGAAAAATCTATAATTTTTTTTATCATTGTATTCCTCTACAGGCATTCCTCAGGACCGTAAAAACGTAAACAGTACCAGCGTCCCATCTTCATCCATTTTGGATTTTTCGAAAACAAAGCACCTTTCAGGTTGAACTTCCACAGTAAAACCCGGTAAACTGAGGCTTTGAGATTTTTTTTACACTTCAAAACAACGGGTTACCCGGCAGGCGCCCGGCCGGGGCTGCCCTGTTCCAGCCGGCAGCCACCAGACCCGGGTCAACATGTTGGAGCGTAAGTGTTCAGGGGCACCGCACGGAGTCTCGTCCCTCGCTTACCTCTTCGCACGGTCGCGACTGTCCGCATAGAGGGGCTATCGGAGTCTCGCAGGCTCGCTTACCTGCTGCCAGTCACGTCTGCACGAATCTACGGCACCCTTGAACACTTACAGGTTTAAGATAGATGAAAACACATAGTTACAAATCCTGTGACTAGTTATGTTGGAGCGTATGCAAAGCTGCCGCCCGCTGAACGGGTATGGCAAAACAGATACCGGCGGCAAGGCTTATTTCTTGGTGCCCATATCCATACCTGACATATCTCCATCCTTATTTTTTTCAGATGGTTTCTTTTCTGCAGCTCCCATCTCATCCTTTGCCGTAACCTTTCCGGGTTCAAGCATCTTGGCGGTGGCCTCCCTGAGCTTGGATTCGGAGTCGATGAGAAACTGGGCCGAAGTCACCACGTTGACATGCGGTTTCAACCCTTTGACAATCTCAACATAGCCGTCTGCCTGGACCCCGGTAACGACCTCGCGTGGTTCAAAGGTACCCGGGCCGGTGACCACAAAGACCTGCTCCCTGCTGCCGGAACGGACGATAGCCTCGGACGGTACTGCCAGCACATCGGTACGTTTTCCGGCCTGGATGGTGATGTTGGCAAACATACCGGGCTTCAGTCTGCCGTCCTTGTTTTCGAAAACAAGTCGAACTTTAACGGTACGGGTCTTACCTTCTTCATAGGGGTAGATGTAGTCAATGATTCCGGAAAATTTCTTTCCCGGCTGACTGGCCACGGAAATCAAAGCACTATCGCCACGACGGATCCAGGGCAGGTCAGGCTCATAAACCTCTGCATAAACCCAGACCTTGGACAGATCGGCAATCCGGTACAGCCTCTTGTTGGGTGTTATATAATGACCGGCTTCCACATTGACATCAATGACGGTACCGGTAAAAGGAGAGTCTATGGGCAGGTCTCGTTTAACCTCTCCGGTTTGTTCCAGCTGCCGGATTACCTTTTCAGGGATATCAAAATAGGTCAATCGCTTACGGGTGGCGCTGACCAGTCGTTTGGCATCGTCCCGTATTTCCTTCATACTGCTCATGGCGAGCACCTTGGCATTGGCCAGGGCAAGAAGGTATTCCTCCTGGGTCGAAACCAGTTCCGGAGAATAGATCGTCAGCAGAGTCTGGCCTTTTTTGACATGCTCACCGGTCTTATTGACAAAAACTTCTTCCGCCCAGCCACTGAACTTGGAATGGACCATGGTCAGGGTTTCCTCATCATAGGCCACCCGAGCCGGAGTGGTAATTATCCGGCTCATGGTCCGATTCATGGCCATACCGGTACGAACCCCGATTTTCTGCACAAGAACCGGGTCGATCTTCACGGTCCCGACCGGTCCGGTAGAATCTGCGGCATCGGCATACACGGGGATATACTCCATCCCCATACTGTCCTTGGCCGGAACCGGCGAGGTCACGGCCGGGTTCATGGGACTCCGGTAAAACAGGGGTTTCTTGCCCTCTTTTGCCTCTTCGGCCCGGGAACCGCCGACACTTGCGATCAACACAAGAACCAGAACCGTAAAAGTGATTGTACAGGTAAAATACTTACTCATTGCTGTTCTCCTTCATAGACGGATGCACCGGTTGCGGCCTCAAGCCCGGCCAGGGCCTTAAATGCGTTGCTCAGATAATTCCAGTAGGTAATCTTGTAGTTATAAAGAGCCAGCTGTGCCCGGACCACATTGAGAAAATCAACTTTGTTGACCTGATATCCCTTGAGCATGGCAGCAGCGGTCTGTTCAGCCTGCGGGATAAGGGAGGTCCGGTAGAGCTCACTCTGGCGGGAGGTGTTGGAAAATTCGGCAAATTCACTGGCGATATCAGCTAAAACCCGATTCCTGTAGTCTCGCACTTTATGTTCAGCTTCCAGGGATTCACTGGTCCGCTGGGCCACCGCCTTGTCCTGTTTGGTACCGGTCCAAATCGGCAGATTGATACTGAGTCTGATGCTGGCAAAATCACTGCGATCCCGACCATCGGGAGTATCCTGGCGGTAGCCATAGGCTGCTCCCACGGTAAAATCCGGATAATAATCCTTGCGGGCCAGCTCAATTCTCGATTTGGTTGCATCTGTTTTTTTCTCTAAAGCAAGGAGCCCGGGCCGGCTGGTCAGCGAGACCGTCTGCAGCGTGGTCATCGGCAGAATTTTCGGAAGCTCCAGGTCCACATGCTTTTCCGGTATCTCAAAACATCCTGCATCTGCAGGCCGATCAAGGAGAGCGGCCAGAACGGCCTTTTTCTTGTCTATGGCATTGGCTACAAAAATTTCACGATCCAGAAGCCTGGACAACTCCACCTGGGCCAGGAGCACATCCTGCTGCAGCCCCTTTCCCACCTCGTACTTGGTTCGCGCCGCAGCCACGGTTGCCCGCAGCAGATCCTGGTTGGAACGGACGATCTTCAGGCTTTTCTGCAGATAAAAAATATCCCACCAGGTTGTACGGGTCTTCTTGACAAGATCAAGCCTGGCCTCGCCAACCTGTTCCAAAACGGCCTCGGCTTCAAAGGCGGCACTCTTTTCCTTCAGGCCGAGTTTACCTGGGAATGGGAACTTCTGGCTGATTCCGACCTGCATCTGGGTCATATTTTCCTGATCCAGATTAAAGGTGTCCAGGGGGATATTGACGGCACCAAAGCTGAGTATCGGATCCGGCAGGGAAGACTGTTGGGAAGGAATGGCCGCCATGGCTTCATAGCGTGCCTGAATGGCGGCCAGACTCGGGTTCTTTTCCATGGCCACGGCCACGGCATCATCAAGCGAGAGCTTCTCACAGTTGTCTTCCGGAACAGATGCAGAAACGCCTCCGGCCGGCAGGACAAGACCAATCAGAATGAACACCCGGATACATCGATACAAACATTTTTTTTCTCTGTGCGGCATAGTTCTCTCCGGCAGTAATTGAGATCAAGATAGTGATTATGCATTAGCAGGTGTAACTGTTCAGGAGCACCCCATCTCTGCACGGTCAGGCCTGATTCACATAGGAATCACTATAGTTCACAGGCCTGACTGCACAGATATGGAGCACTCCTGAACAGTTACAGGTGGTGGTAGGGCTAGTTCTCTGCCCCTACC
>DRKH01000465.1 GCA_011051825.1 Desulfobulbus sp. | reverse complement strand
CCTTACTGTTCTACCTTTTGCTCGGTCTGGCCAGTGCCCTGGTTGGAGTTATGTTTATTCAAATGCTGGCCTGGCTTGAAGATACCTTTGATGACTGGCGTTTTCCTCTTGCCCTGAAGCCGGCTGTCGGTGCTTTGTTACTGGGGTTGCTCGGGGTCTTGTATCTGCAGCTGCCCGGTGTCGGTTTTTCAACAACCACCGAATACCAGCTCGGCATGCCCCTTATCGAAAATATTCCCCATGTCTTTGGAGCAGGTTTTACCTTTATTGAGCAGGCATTGCAGGGAAAAGTGGATGTATTGCTCCTGGCCTTGCTGGTTTTTTTCAAGCCCCTTGCAACCACTTTTACGCTGGGTTCAGGGAACTCAGGCGGGGTCTTTGCCCCGTCACTGTTTATCGGGGCCATGCTCGGTGGGGCCATGGGAACGGTGTTTTACGCCTGGCAGCCTGATATCGCAGGTCCTCAGGGCGCCTATGCCCTGGTTGGTATGGCGGCTGTTTTTGCCGCAACTGCCAGGGCGCCGCTGACCGCCATGCTGATTGTTTTTGAAATGAGTAACGACTACTCCATGATTCTTCCCCTGATGGTCGCTGCGGTTACGGCCAGTTATCTGGCCCAGGCGCTCTGCCCCGAGTCCATTTATACCATCAAACTCACCCGGCGCGGGATTCGCTTTGCCCAGGGGCGGGATATGGATATTATGCAGAGTGTCCAGGTCGGCGAGGTTATGAATGCCGATCCGGTCACCGTTAATGAAGATGAATCTCTTGCCGAGCTGTACAGGAAATTCCAGGAGACAAACCTGCTGGGCTTTCCGGTGGTTGATAGAGATAATGTGCTCAAAGGGATCGTTACTCTGCAGGATATGGAAAAGATTCTCTCCCATGAAACCATTGCCGTCACCCTGCAGACCCTGCGGGTCCATGACGTTGCCGTTGCCGACCCGATCACCGTCTACCCGGATGAACCGATCTGGACCGCAATTCAGAAAATGGCCCCCCGCGACCTGGCCCGTCTGCCGGTTGTCAGCCGGGATGATAAGGGAACACTGATCGGTTTGATCAGCCGCAGCGATATTCTTCGTGCCTATGACGTTGGTATCGTTCGCAAGCAGAGAGGACAACTCCTTGGTGACGATACGGTGTTGCGAAAGGAAAAATATAACGACTTCATGGAGTTCAGGCTCAAGCCCGGCAGCAGGGCGATTCATCAAAAACTTAAAGATCTGCCTCTGCCTCGCTCGGTGAATGTTGTTTCCCTGGAGAGAGCAGGAAAGATTCTTATCCCGAAAGGGGATACTACTTTTGAAGACGGTGATATCGTAACCCTGTTTGGTCGCCGGGATTCCCTGGTCAAGGTTCGGGAAGATTTTATGAAGGAGGTGTCCGGCTGATGGTTAACAGGTCGGGACAACGACAAAAATCTTTGTGCCTGCAATGCAGACATTTCTATGTGACCTATGATGGGCGTCAGCCAAGGGGCTGCCGTGCCTTTGGTTTCAAAAGTCGACAGATGCCTGCAGATGTTGTACTGGCCGGTTCGGGGAAAGCCTGTACGTTGTTTGTCCTCAGAAAAAAACAAGACCCGCGGCAATGAAGCTGACTGTTGCTCAAGCCCGGATCCCGCAGTCTTGTGGCCGGTTTACCCACTGATCCGGATGACTCCGCAGACATTGCTGCCCCCTTATGTGCAGTGATCTCATCAACCGTCCGGCTGCACGGACGTGATGCGCCTCGGAACCGTTACGGGACAGTGGTTTCGGCAGATCGTCATGCCCTTCCGAATAGTTGGAAAAAATCTTTTGAAAGTCAGTACGTTCGTGATACTATACTGCTAAGGTTTCATGTTGAAGATCCTGGCTGAAAAGATTTTGTCCATGACCCGCCAGCCGTATTGCAGGCGCTCTGATACCCTCAATAGGGGACCTTATGGAGTAGGAAAAGAGGTTTTGCAGCAGGGGATGAGGTCTTAAAGAGAACTACTATCGAGTGAGAAGACCATAGGTATGGGACAAGCAGGCAAAAGAGAATCAGGACAGTTAGGCGGTGTTTCTCTGGCATCTTTTTTACAGATGCTCGAACAGGAGCGAAAAAGCTGTACTCTTACTGTCGAATCCAATGGGAAGAGCGGGAGCTTTTTCTTTGATGAGGGCGAACTCAATGATGCTGAATGCGAGGGTGAGGCCGGCCGGGAGGCAGCCTATATGTTGCTTACGTGGAAAAACCCTTCCTTCAGTGTCCATGAACCGGAAGATCGGCTTCGTCGAATCAATGAACCGCTGGCACATCTGCTCCTGAATGCCGCAACTCGTCAGGATGAAAAGGACTATGAAGAGAAACAAGAGGAAACCGGGCAGGAAAACAATCCGCTGGAGGCCCCGGGAGTGAAAAATAATCCGGCATTGCAACGGCTGGTTTCAACAATTGTCTCCATTGCCGAAGTCAAGCATTATTATCTGCTCAGCCGGCAGGGAAAGATGATTGTTCAGTCTTCAAAAAATAATAAGATCCCGGACTTCATTACCTATTGCGTGGTCAGCGGGATTCAAATGCGCAAGGCCCTTGATGCAAAGGGGCCACATCGTATTCGGCTGGTTCAAAAAAATGGTGAGGTCTTGTTAATCATTCCCGGCGCCGGTATGATTATCGGCCTGCAGTTGG
>DRKH01000464.1 GCA_011051825.1 Desulfobulbus sp. | reverse complement strand
TGAACCTCTCCCGTTGATCTGCTGTGAAAACGAGGCCCCGTTCAGCAAACTCATGCGGGAGAAACAGCAGCAGGGTATTTTATTTACCAGCGGCTTTCCCGGGAGTGCGGTCCAGAAGCTCTATCAGCTGCTTGCCCCACGGGCCCTGGCCTGTTATCACTGGGGAGATTCTGATCCGGCAGGATTGCGAATTGCCGCCCTTATGCATAACCTCTTTCCCCTGCAGCTGTATCGCTGCACCCTGGAGGCGTTGTATAATCACAAACACTGCCTGCTCCCGCTGACAGACCGACAGCGGCGTATCGCCAAGCGCCTTCTTCTTGAGCCGTCCGGATTTCCGTTTGCAGAAGAGCTGTTGTTCACCCTGGACAACGGTTGGCTGGAGCAGGAGAGTTGGCAGGAGTGATTTTTTTTCCGGATAAACCAGCCTTCCGGCAAGTCGGGCATAACACACAATGAAACTGGAAAGAGCATGGAGACAGGTCGCAGCAGTTCTTCTCGCCGCAGGTAAACCAGCCCGAAATCTACGCTTATTCTGCCAGACTCCGGGTGGAAACTTTAAACTCGGAATTCTCTGTCTCCGGCAGGAAACTGGAGGCATGTAGGGTTCGGTTTTCGCTGCCATTTGAGCTGTGCCCGTACGCCCTGCCCGAAAAACAGCTTGCTTTATTGTGGATATGGAGTAAAAAGTAAGGTTCGATAGAATATTATCATAAGAGACTGCTCTGACAAACCGCGCAATCATCTTGTTGTTGATTGCACGGTTTTTTTTATGTGCGGACAGTGTTGATATATATTCTCGTTTGGTAAGTGGATCGATAGAGCGTCGCAGGAAAAAGCGGAGCGGGAGTTCAGTGACTCAACCGAGGGGCTCAGTATCTATTTCCCAGAAAACAGAGAAATCATCAAGGGATGGTTCTTCTCTCAGGTTGCGTATATTTCTTCCCTGAATCATTCAATTCAGGGCGTTATTCGCTGAAAACTCACTCACGCTGGACGTGAAAGGACATGTACCATGAATTCATTTGTAGAACTGGGTATCAATGACGATATTCTTAAATCATTGTTATCATTAGATTTTAAAGAGCCTACCCCTGTTCAGGAACAGGTTATCCCCTTAATGCTTGCGGAGCAGGTTGATCTTGTTTCCCTGGCCCAGACCGGCACCGGAAAGACTGCTGCCTTCGGTATTCCTCTTATTCAGCTGACCAACAGCAAGAGTCGGAAAACACAATCTCTGATCCTCTGCCCTACCCGTGAACTCTGCGTGCAGGTTGCCGGTGATCTGGCTGTTTTTTCTAAATTTATCAAAGGGCTCAACGTGCTGCCGATTTACGGTGGTTCCAGTATGGATCAACAGATCAGGGCCCTGCGCAAAGGGGTCCAGATTATTGTTGCCACTCCGGGCCGCCTGAACGATTTGATCAGGCGCGGCCGGGTCGATATCTCCGCTGTTCAGTATGTTGTCTTTGATGAAGCAGACGAGATGCTGCAGATGGGCTTTCAGGAGGAGTTGAATGCCATTCTGGCCCAGACCCCGGCTGAAAAAAATACCTGGCTGTTTTCAGCCACCATGTCAAAAGAAGTCAAGTCGATTTCCCGCCGTTACATGTCCGATCCGGTTGAGATGACCGTCGGCAAGCTCAACGCCGGGGCTGAGAATGTGCGCCATGACTATTATATGGTTCATGCCGGGAATCGTTATCCTGCTCTTAAGCGCATCGTCGACAATTCTCCGGACAATTATTCAATCATTTTCTGTCGGACCCGGCGGGAGACCAATGAGGTTGCGAGTAAACTCGTGCAGGATGGATACAATGCCGATGCCCTGCACGGCGAACTGTCCCAGGCCCAGCGCGATCAGGTCATGAAAAAATTTCGGAGCAGGAATCTGCAGATCCTGGTGGCCACTGATGTTGCCGCCCGGGGCCTGGATGTCAATGACCTGACCCATGTGATCAATTACAACCTTCCCGACGATGCTGCCAGCTATACCCATAGAAGTGGTCGAACCGGCCGGGCCGGCCGGACCGGGATCTCGGTTGCCCTGGTGCTCCCTAAGGAGCGATACAAGATCCGGCAGATTGAAAAAAACATCAAGAAGAAATTTAAACAGTGCCGTATTCCGACCGGCCGGGAGATCTGTAAAAATCAGCTGGTCAGTCTGGTTGATGTGGTGACCAAAGTTGAGGTGGATCATGAGCAGATCGATCCGCTGTATGCGGAAATTGCCGAAAAATTTGCCCATCTGGACCGTGAAGAGCTGATCAAGAAATTTGTTTCGCAGGAATTCAACCGTTTTCTGGAGTATTACAAATATGCGCCTGATCTCAATGTGAGCGAAAAGGCCCGGCAGCGACCAGTCAAAAAAGGACAGCAGCGGCGGGAATCCTATCCGTCAGGCGGGAATAAACAGCAGTTTACCCGTTTCTTCCTCAATGTCGGCAGGCGTGACGGGGTTATGCCCCAGGGACTGCTTGGCAAGATTAATGATGCCTCCGGGGTCGGCCGCATCAAGGTCGGCAAGATTGATATTATGCGTAACTCGGTTCTGCTGGAGGCCGAAAGCAGGTTTACACCCCAGATACTTGGTGCCTTTCAGCATATGACGATCAACGGTAAAACCGTGTCGATTGAAGTTGCCCGGGAGAACCGGGGACCAGGTCGTCCTAAAAATGGCGGAAAACGTATCAACAAGGGTCGAAGATTCAATAAGGCGGCCTGATTTTTCAGCGAATCCTGCACTGACCACCGAGATAACATCCCTTCAAGGGATGTTATCTCTATTTCCTGAAAAGAGAGGCCCGTCCTCAATTGACTGTACTTCCCTCCTCAAGTTACTCCAGCCGCATCATTTTCACGCCACATGATCAATATCCATTGGTGGAGTATTCATCCAATGTAACCCCCGTCAGCGTGTCGCCGTCAGCAAAGGCACCGGTCGACTGAAGCCCGCCATGCCCTTGGTAGCTGCCGATATTCGGGGTATACAGGCAGGTCTCTCCCGATTCACAAAGACCATTCCCATTCCCTTTCTTCTCCACCGCGTTGCGTAAAAATGTTGCGGTGCTGTTGTCACTCCAGGTATGGGTAACAGTGTTGGCGGCATCTCCGTTTGCCGGGATGCTGAGAGAATTTCTGAGAAGTGTGTCGCCGACCTTTATATTCCAATCCCAGATATGGCCGTTATCATGCCAGTATTCGTGCCAATAGGCACAATAGGCGTTTGTAAGAACAAAATTATTAGAACTGCATCCCATTTTGCCCACGTCTATCAATCCAGTATTGTTGTACTGATCAGTAGCATAGACTTCCGCGCCCCATGTTCGCAAAGGACGCTCAAATGATGTCCAGTCAAAGGCATTGGCAGCTGTCACCGTTGAGGGAAACGACGCGTCGCCGTTACTGTCTTCATCGTTGGCACTGTCCGATGCCGCCTTGCCGACAAACGATTCCAGGGCAGGAGATGAGGTTGTTACCGTAAAATCGGAACCATCTGCAACGCCGCAGGTGTCGGTAATACCGGTGCTTCCTGAAACGACGCAATCATTTCCGCTTCCGCCCCCGTTGGTTCCAAAAATCAGCCTGCCGGTAAAATAGCCCCCGGAAGAATCCATAAGCAGGCCGTATGTGACCGTATCGGGACTTGAGGCAAACAGATTGGACACCGGTCCGGAGTTTGTCATTGCCATATTTTGAAAGGTGTTGGAGGTCGATGCGGCAATACTTGCGCCATGAACAGCATTCCCCACCAGGGCAAGATTATTGAAAATGTTGTTGTTTGATGAGCCTTCTACATTAAGACCGAACCGTTGATTCCTGGCACTGGTTGAGTTACTGATAACATTATCATCAGATCCGTCTGTCAGGCTCAGGCCGAATGATGAATTATGAGCCGCAGTAAAGCCGGTAACAACATTGCCGTCACTGGCCTGTAAGCGCAAACCTATCCAGTTATTGGTTGAAATAATATTGTTCAAATGATTGCCTCGGGAGCTGTAAACCCATAAACCGGCATTTCCATTCATGGTCAGGAAGCAATCCTCCAAACTGTTATCTCTTGAATTTTCAATCCGGATTCCATAGGTGTTGAGTTTTGAGATTACATGCTCAATCTTATTGTTATTTGAACCGGTTGCAAGCCTCAACCCCCAGCCGTTGGTTTGGGTACCAGCCCCCATGACCGAGATATAACGTAAAACTGAAAATTTAAGCTGTTCAAAACTCATGACCTCGGTGTCACCGATACCATTGAACTCGCCTTCAATCCAAAGGAAATTACCACCGCCGGACATAAAGGGGCCATTATTGTCCCTTGAATAGATAGGAAATCCGGGGAATCCGACCAGCGCGATTTTATTGGCCATGATAAAGATATCACGCTGATACGTAGTTCCTCCGGTATGCACATAGATTGTTCCCTCTTCATTGAGATTAAAATCATTCTGTACTCCGACAAAATTCCGTATCGGGTTGTTCCACCATTGTTCGGGATCGGTTGTGTAAACAACTCCCGAGCCGTCGGAGACAATAAGTGAACTCTCAGGCCATTTCTGTGGCCCTACCAGGTCAACCAACCTGACATCTTTTTTTAATCCCGTGGAGACAAAACGAACTTCGCCGGTGTTGTCCAGGCAGGTCCAGGTCAAGAATCCATTGTTATCTTCTGCCGTTAAGCCGACGCAGGAATTTTGACCAGGGATGGTAAAGGCCCGCAACTCACCACTGTGAATACATGCTCCATAGCCGCCGGTTTCCGTGCCGTCACAGGGTGTGCCGGTGGCGTTGAAAATATCCTGGCCGTCATTTTTTACATAATCATTCCAGTTGGGTGCTGCGGGATAATAGGCCGTGGAATCACGGGTGGTAAAATGAAAGACATAAGGCTGTTCCAGGGTGTTCCCATACGAGTCCTTAACATTTTGGGTTACGGTCACCGTATAGGTCTCGTTTTCCTGCAGAGGAGTCGTGTGATGAAATTCATAAGCGTCAGGAGGAGAACCACCACTGGAAGGATAATAAATCTGGAGTGGAATTTGTACCCCATTGCTGCTGACCAGGGTGATATACTCAACACCGTCATTCAGAGGGATATAGGCCATATTCTTGGAAAAAGTGATGATCAGACTTTTCTTTACTGACTGTTGAACCGCAGTATCCTCGGGGATTGTCACGGTAACCGTTGGCGAAACTGTATCCAGATATAATGCCTTACTGGCATTGGCGGACCAGTTGCCGACATCATCCCTTTCCTGAACGCACATAAAATAGCCACCATCGGGCAATGGAGAAGCGGGTGCTGCCTGGGTATCGGTTGTCGTTATTGAATTTGTATCATCCAACTGATACGGCCAGACACAAGGCAGACTATAACGATAGGTGCCGTTGCCGCCACCTCCGGAAGTCCATGTCCAGGTATACAGCGGATCATTGGTCTGCCCTCCACCAATAAGAAGAGGCTTGTTCGGCGGAGTTGTATCAACTGCGCAGGTAATGAGCACATCACTCACATCATGATTAGGCATAACACCGCCTGCGTTGCTTATTGCGCAGTCGTAGCCGGCAGGTGTGCTGACAACTTCAACAAGATAGGGGTGATTATATGTAACCGAAGTTGGAAAGGTAAATGGGCCATCGGTAGTAATGGTCAGGTTGTCGGCACCGTTTTGGGTAATCTCCAGACTGCCGGTAAGGCCGGAAACAGTGCCGCCCAAGGTATACATGGGAGCAGGTGCGCAGACAATAGAAATATTGTTGACATCATTTCCCGGCATGATGCCGGTACCGTTTGTAATTGTGCAGCCATACCCCGCCGGCGCACTGACCACACTGACCGTATAACTCGTATTTTCCTCAACAGGAGATGGAAAGGTGAAGGAACCGTCAGTTGGAATGATCAGGTTGTTGGCGCCATTCTCGTTTATTTCCAAGGTCCCGGTAAGACCGGAAACAATACCGCCCAGAGAGTAACTTCCGGAAGTCCCGGAAGTCTCCCCGGATAAAAGCAGTGAATACACAGCGCTGAGCGGCAATTCCTGAGCGGATGACTCTACAGGGGTCAGGTAAGGAGAAAAAAAACAAAACAGAATCAAAATCCACAGTATTTTTTGCATCCTGGTCATTATGCACGCCTCGTTTTAGTGATGTATAAATGCGGTCGCTCCGCGCAGGTCTCCTGCTTAAGCTCTACTGACCTGAATGCAGGACAAGCCGGAAACCCTGGGAGAATGAACGCGAGGACGAGGATCTCGAATATCGTGTCGCCGATCGGTTACTCCCGGGAGTAAAGTTAAAATTGCCGCCGCGTATCACGTGATAAGACCCCGATGATGCACCCGATGGATCGGTTTCAGGGCCATCAGGATAGGGAGCTAAGGTGGAGGCCCCTCTATCTTGACACCACTCCGATACATTTCCTGACATATCATACAAACCCCAGTTGTTGGCAAGCTTCTGCGCAACAGGCTGGATGGGTATAGGGTCAATACTGTCATTATACCAGGCGATCTCGTCGAGATTAGGGTCCTTGCCACTTAGCTGGGTAATATCACCATTATAGAATGCGCTTGTGGTACCTGCACGAGCGGCATATTCCCATTGCGCTTCTGTGGGCAGGGCATAGCAGGTATTGGGTATTGTGTTGCAATTTGCCCTTCCCTCGTTGTTATTGAGCGCATCAATGAAATTATGAACTTCATCCCATGTCATGTTCTCAACCGGACAATTATCACCACAAGTTGAATTAGCAGATGGATTTGTACCCATGACTGCCAGCCATTGTCCCTGGGTTGCCTCAGTGGTCTGTATGTAAAAAGAGTGGGTCAGGGTGACATAATGCTGATTTTCATAATCTTTCCGCCCCGGCTCGGCTGTCTGAACAGGGGGGTGGACAGTGTCGTTGCTGCCGTCAGGGCTGCCCATGACAAAAGAACCGGCAGGTATCAACGAAAATTCCATACCAATACTGTTGGTGTAGATGGTTGCCCCATCACGGAGCTTCAACGTCCCTGTTTTCCCTTTGCCTACCGCTTTGCTGGAAAAGGTCTTGCCCTTGACCACATCAGCGGCAGTGGCATCGCCCACGGCTCCCCCCAAGGGAATGACCACCACCCGATCGGCAGCTGTTGCAGTTCCGGCAGGTATGAATAATTCCCCCACAGCTACTGCGAATAACAGGTACAAAAATTCTTTTTTCATAGTCCCTCTGCGTTTTGATTGTTCAGTTATTTTCCATGCATATGTCGTTTTCGCACGCCTGATGAAAAAGCATATCTCTCCTGGAGTTACAGAGCCTGTTGTTTTTCCCGGTGGTCAGGATAGACTTCTCGACCCAAGCCCGGCAGCAAGGCACTTTTCACAACTCTTTAACAGGTGGGAGGTTACAAAAAGGTTACAAAAAAGTTACAAAAAGCTATTTGTTGTAATAAATATTGCCAACCACTTCGTTGACAGTTCGGGATAGACTACGTATAGTGCAGAATCTTTAGAAAAAATGTACAGGTTCTGATGCGCAATCCGCGACGTACATCAGTAAAGAGCAGGTTTACGGTAAAACCATTCCGCACTCGTCTATGGATCCACCTCGTTTACTGCCGCCTTTTGCGGAACTACTGGCCCAAAAAGACTACTCCGCCTATCTCCAACTGCTGGCCCAAAAGGGAATTGACTGGTGGCTGGACTTTCAATTTCCCCTTCTTGCGGGGCACCTTGCCCCTCTTGCCCCCCGTATTCTCAACGATGATTCATCTTCCCCCCGACTTCATTTCTTTACGATATGCTTCCGTCCGGGAGTCTCCATGCAGGAGCTGGATGCTCTCTTCCATACATTTTGTGTAGAGCAGGATCATGAGGCGGCCTGTGCCTGTATTGGTCTTGCCTTAAATAATATCTGGGAAAGCGGCAGGGAGTTCGCCAGGTCTGCGGTCTGGAATAAGCGGGCGGAGCAACTGTGGAATTCCGACACAATTTCCCCTCTTGCCCGCAGCGCACTTCTTCTGCACTTTTGTTTTGGGGAAATAGCTGCCGGAGGAGATGTTGCCGGAGTTTATGGTCACCTGACGACCATTCTCACGCTTGCCGAAGAGAGTGGGTCGCCATCCATCTTCCTCATGTACAGTGCTCTCGGGGCGTATATCTATTGCTGGAAAGCTGATTTTGCCGCCTTTGAAATTATACTGGACGACTCCTCCCCGTACCTGACGTCGAAAAACGCCTCGCCCGTGGCCATAATGCAGCATATGATATCACGTGGTTTGTTCACGCTCCTGCAGGGAAAACCTAAAGAGGGACAGGCCATCTTCGAAACCTTGCTCGCCGGTCCAAATATTGAGCAAATGCCGCCTTCAATGTGGCTTCTACTCCATGGGCATTATTTATATTGCCTGGTTTCTTCAGAGGACAGGCAGGGGATTAAAGAGCTTGCCGACATACTGCGGGCAAAGGCTATTCCGGAGCACAATCAGTATTTTCATGCCTATCTGCATTTTAACCTCGGTATTGCCTCTCTAGCCAATGCACGTCCCCATAAAGCCCTGCTTCACAGTAAGGAGGCCCTGCGGCTCGGCTCATTGTGCGACAGCGCCAACGCTACAAGAATGTCGGCCCTTCTATATGGGCAGGCCCTGGCTGATCTTGAACGATATGATGATGCCCTTGCCCATTTTTCCATATGGATACCCAAATGGCAGGCTGCCGAGTATTTTTTCATTGCCGCGCTCGCCTGGGTGGAGATTGGATATATTCATCTCAAACAGGGAGATGCGGACAAGGCCGGATCGGCTGTGCGAGACGGCTACAAGCTGATTCCGGCACAAGAAAAAATCCTGACGATCTACCGGCCGGCCAATTATGTAACCCGGCTTGAACAGGCACTACCCGATATTCAGACGGTCCATATAAAAGAATGCAATAAGCCCATCGAGATCAGGACGCTGGGAAAATTTTCGGTAACCGTTGAGGGGCGAAGAGTTGATGAACGACAATGGAAGGGAAGTCAGGGCAAGAAATTGCTGCAGGCAATTATCAGCCTGGGCGGCAGAAATATCGCCACATCACGCCTGGCAGAACTTTTATGGCCTGATGCCGATGGAGACCGGGCGGCAAACTCTTTTAAGGTTTGTCTCTACCGCCTGAGAAAGGCAGTGAACTGTTGTGGGGATTCAGACTATCCATGGCTTGTGGTCAGGCAGAAACAGATATCACTTGCGCCCTCTTTCTGCAGTACTGATGCGTACCTTTTTGAGCAGGCGGTTCGCAAGGTATTCCTCGGGCCCATCGACCCTGTGACACTCGGCAATTCTCTTTCACTCTATAGGGGCAATTTTCTGGAAACCGAAAGCAATGAGAGCTGGTGTCTGCGTATAAGGGAAGAACTCCACGACTGTTTTGTTCAGGCTACTCTGCTGCTCTTTAACCATTATAAAATAAATAATGATCTAGAATCAGGGCTTGCCCATCTTACTCAAGCCCTGAAACATGCGCCACTCAACGAGAGCCTCCTGCTGCAGGCAATGGAGAGCCACCTTGCAATGGACAATAAAATAAAGGCTATTGATCTGTATAACTCCGCCTGCCGATCCATGAAAAAAAAGCACAATGTCGGCCCCGGCAAGCCACTGCGTGCTCTGGCCTTAAAAATGTATAACAGCGCCTAAATCCTTCAAGATGGAGTAAGCGTTCACCAGCACCCCACGGAGTCTGCGCTTACCTCTCCGTCCGATCAGACCGGCTCACATAGGCAGGCTATCGGAGTCTCTGCTTCGCTTCGCTTACCTGCGGCCAGTCGTGTCTGCACGAATCTACGGCACCCCTGATCACTTACAGGTTTAAGGTAGATGGAAACACATAGTTACAAATCCTGTGACCAGTTACGTTTCGGCATGTCCCGGCAATGCTATTTTCAGAGTGTCGTTATAGTTGATGCACATAGGAGGTGCCGTTTGTTCCAAGGAAACAGATACTCGAGACCGCCGCTCCCTGTGCCGTCTGCCGTCTGGAAAGACATTCCTCGTAAGGTTCTACAATCATTGCATGCACCAGTCGTAGGCATTTTGGAACATCCGCAGCCATGGCGAAACCGGCAGGGTTTTCATATCTTCCGGCAGCCAGTGACACTGCCAGGGGAGAAAGGCCCGTTCCGGATGGGGCATCATCGCCAGATGACGACCGTCTGCCGAGCAGAGCCCGGCAAATCCATCGGGTGAGCCGTTGGGATTGAACGGGTATTGTTCCGTGGCCCGGCCGTTGTCATCGACATAGACCAGGGGAATCATGTTTTGATCAACCACCTTGGTGCGCACTTCCTTGTCCGGGAAATGCAGCTTTCCTTCACCGTGATCGACATGGATACCAAACACCAGCTCTTTCATCCCTTTCAGCATGATTGCCGGGCTGTCTTGAACTCTGACCGTGGTCCAGCGCGATTCAAAGCGGCCTGAAACATTATGGATAAACCGGGGCTGCCGGTCGGCATCAAGGCCCTGAAAAGGCACCCAGCCCAGGAGGCCGAACAGCTGGCAGCCGTTGCAGATTCCGAGGGTAAAGGTGTCCGGCCGATTATAAAAGGCATCAAACATGGCCTTGAGCCGCTCGTTGAAGAGGATGGTCGCGGCCCAGCCTTTGGCCGACTCCGGAACATCGGCATAGGAAAATCCACCCACGGCCGCCAGGCCGCGAAACCCGTCCAGAGTGATTTTTTCTTCAAGCAGATCGGTCATGGTAATGTCCCAGGGCTCAAAACCGGCCGCAAAAAAGGCCGAACTCATCTCTCTATCCGAATTGGAGCCCTCGTCCCGGAGGATGGCGACTCTTGGTTTTTCCGTCTGCTCAAGCAGGGCCTGCGCAGTGGCTTCCGGGGTAAAGGGCAGATGATACTTCGGCCCGGTCCGGTCAAAGATATTTTTCTTTTCCTCATCGGCACAGGCGGGATTCATCTGCAACCGTTCCAGCTGGTGGCTGGTCTCTTCCCATTCCTGCCTCAGCAGCAG
>DRKH01000463.1 GCA_011051825.1 Desulfobulbus sp. | reverse complement strand
TCTGATTACCCACAATCCTCAGCCGAATGCAAGGGATACCATCGCTGAATACCGGAGGGCATTACGAACCCAGTGAATTAATGATGAATTCACAGGGCCCTGCAATCCGGAAGAACAAGCGATGTTATCCCTGAGTTGTGAAAAGCTGAGCTTTGTACGTAATCAGGTTGTAAATTGTGTTGGCAACAGCTGATTTTTTTTTTATCCTCGGCAAGGATCAGCTGCGATCTCCATTGACAATACCGTGATGAGCACAGTGGGTAACAGGTGCACCAACGGCACGAAACTACACAATTCCGAGGGAGTAAGAGTTTCTGTTTCCATGATGGCGCCCTTCTCTTTTTTCAGTTTCAGACAGACCGCAGGTTGAATAAAAAATAAAAAAAAACGGTTCAGTTTCTCTTTAAATCTCTACAGTTCTCTTTAAATCTCCACAGGGTAACGGTTTTTCATGCGCACAAAGGACATACAAAATAATCAGGCTCAATCTCCTCGCAATATCGACATCTCAAGGCTGGAAATGATGAGAACCTATCTCGTCAGTTTGATGGACGAGGCCAACTGCCGGAAGCTGCTGGATTGCAGTCCCGAGGTGATAGAGCCGATTTATAACGGTTCCACCCGGATGAGTCCGGCCTCCATTTTCATCAATACCGGTTCCCGGGAGGACATCGCCTATATCCGGCAGCAGGCGCTGCAGACCGGCGAAGAGTTTACCCTTTTGAAAAAAAATCATACCTGCCATTTTGACGGCCCGAACGATCAGGGCAGGGACACGGCCAACACCAAATACCTGGCCTATGCCGACACCGAAATCAGCTCTCTACAGAAAAAACAGGAACATCGGGCCGGTGTCGTGGAGGCGCGCACTATAATTACCGACATCATGGAGGAAAAAGAGATGATAATTTCTTTTATCTCCCGTGGTCCCATCGGCAGTCCGGTTTCCGATCCAACCCTGCAGGTCACCGATTCGTACTATGTGACCCACAGTGAATTTATTCTTTACAGAATGATGACTCCCGGGGAGTTTTCCAGAGATGTGGCCGAGAAGGGGTATATGTTTATCAACTACCACAGTGCCGGAAAACTGACCAAAGACAAGGTTTGTGCAAATCTCAACGGCAGGCGCATCTTTATGGATGTGGAACGCTTTCGTTCATACAGCAGCAACAACCAGTACGCCGGCAACTCCATAGCCCCGAAAAAGATCAACCACCGGTTTGCCAATATGAACAATATCCGCAATCATTTTGGTGAACGGCTGGATGAGCACATGTTTATCGCCGGTTTTGAAATGGAGCATGAAATCGTCTATTTCGGTGGAGCCTACCCCTCCGGCTGCGGGAAGACCGGGACCGCGATGACCGGAACCCATCTGGTCGGCGATGATCTGGCCAAGATCTTTATTGACCGGAAGAGCGGTGAAGTACGGGCGGTAAATCCGGAACGGGGAATGTTCGGAATCATTGAAGGGGTCAACATGGAAGATGACCCCGAAACCATGCATGTCCTGACCGGTGAGGAGCATGAAGTCATCTTTTCCAACCTGCTGGTCTCCGAGGGCAAACCGTACTGGTCGGGAATGGGTGAGCCTCTGCCGGAAAAAGGGCGTAATTATGCCGGTGACTGGCTGGCAAAATCAGGAAAATCCCCTTCCCATAAAAATGCCCGGTTCACCATTGCGCTGGAAGCCCTGGACAACTACGACGCCGCCGCCGACAATCCCGAAGGCGTGAAGCTGAGCGGGCTTCTGTTCGGTGGCCGGGATTACACGACCATGCCCACCATCGTCATGGCCCACGACTGGATGAACTGCATTGTCCATGGTGCCATCATTCGATCGGCCACCACGGCCACGGAAATCGGCGCCGACGGCAGTGAAAAACGATCACCGTTTGCCAACGAGGCTTTTTTCCCGGCCCCGCTGGCCCAGTACATCAACCACTATAAGGCCTTTGGGGAAAATCCGGATATTGCCCCGGAAAACCTTCCCTCCGGTTTTCAGGTCAACTACTGGCTCCATAAGAGCGGCCGCGGCATTCTTTCTCCCGGAGAGGCCGACGGCCTCATCGGTGAAAAACGTGACACCAAGGTCTGGATGCGAATCATGGCCCTGATGCACCAGGGCAGAGTGGAAACCATCTGGACGCCGATCGGGCGCATTCCCAAATATCAGGATCTCAAGAAACTCTTCAAAGAGGTGCTGGAAAAAGAATATGAAAAAGAACTGTATTCGAAACAGTTTTCCCTCTACACCGAAAACCTGATCAAGCGGGTGGATATGTCCATCACCGAATTTGCCGGGGAAAAGGGTATGCCGGGTGCGTTCTTTCACGTTCTGGACACCTGGCGCCGGGATCTGGCGGCCCTGAAAGCAACCATCGGCCTGATCGTAACCCCGGATCAGATGATTGAATACGTGGCCGCCAACCAGCCGGATTGAGGCCGGGATGTCGGCAGCCTAAGGGCATTCGTAACTGATCACAGACAGTCAACCTGGTGTCCTTATCAAGAAAGACATGTAAGAGGTCACTGGTAAGTGTTCAGGGGCACCGCACGGAGTCTCGTCCCTCACTTACCTCTTCGCACGGTCGCGCCTGCACGAATCTACGGCACCCCTGATCACTTACAGATTTAAGGTAGATGAAAACACAGAGTTACTAATCCTGTGACCAGTTACGGTCACTGGCCACACCTGCTGCCGACCAGGTAGACGTCAAAACGGATGGTCGTGCCTGCCAGCGAATAATCGGGGCGACGGTCGCTTAACCAGGGTCCCTTTTTCGGGCGTTTCACCACCACCCGCTCTCCGGCGGCCTGCAGGGCGCAGGCAAAGAGCGGGTCGATGTCCGCATCTTCATCCGTCACGTGCTGGATCATCTGTAAGTCCTTTTTGACCTTGGCGGTCGAGGTGGTCCCGGGAAACATGGGGTCAAGATAGATTATCTCTGCAACCGCTTCACCCGGTGCCAGAAAATCGATTGCATCGCCGGGGCTGAAACGGATCCGTCTGCAGATTTTTTCCGATACCGCCGTTTTTGAGGCCCGGTTCAATCCGTCGGCGAGCAGGGCGGCCAGAACCGGATTCCGTTCAAAGACCTGGAGTTGAAACCCGGCTGCAGCAAGCAGGAAACTGTCTCGGCCCAGTCCGCCGGTGGCGTCGACTATCCTGGTGGCTTTCCGCGACTTTTTCCCCATGGCCTTGACCAGCCGTTCCGTTCCGACCCTTTTAAGACGCCGAATCCAGGCTCCTGTTGTAAAATCAACCTGTACTGTTCCCGTCATTTCTGCATCATTGGGTCGGGCCAGTGAAAGCCCGTTTTGGCTGACAATAAGAGCTGTTTCAAGTTGTGATCTTGTGTTGATAATCGGCAGACCGGTCTTGACGGCAAGGATTTCAGCCGCACTCTTCAAACCGGGATCGGCGATGTAAATGCCGATGGGACAGCATGTTTT
Source organism: Desulfobulbus sp. (assembly GCA_011051825.1). Taxonomy (GTDB): domain Bacteria; phylum Desulfobacterota; class Desulfobulbia; order Desulfobulbales; family Desulfobulbaceae; genus DRLX01. The sequence goes on along the minus strand of DRKH01000463.1, from coordinate 1,923 downwards.
TTCAGCGGGTTGCGGAAAGGATTGTCTGCACATAACGAAGTTTGTTCATTGCCTTTTTTTTTTTTGCAATGTATCCTCTTTACACAAGAAACCAACCTTTTTCAGTGAATTTTTCAACCAGCGGTTCCGTGCGGTTTGCTCAAAACCGGAACGCACGGATGAATCCGGTGAGTTTTTAAACAATACAATGAGTGAAACAGACGCCAAAGTGGTTGCGGTTATTCCCGCCCGCTACCACTCCAACAGGTTCGAGGGCAAACCCCTGGCCCTGATTAACGGGAAGCCCATGATCCAGCACGTCGTTGAGCGTGCCATGAAGGTGGATTTACTGTCCATGGTTGTTGTCGCCACCGATGATAAACGCATCGCCGAGGCGGTTGAAGAGTTCGGCGGCAAGGTGGTCATGACCGGCCGGGATCATGCGTCCGGCACCGATCGTCTTGCCGAGGCGGCCGAGTTGCTCGACATAGCCGAGCATGACGTGGTGGTGAATATCCAGGGCGACCAGCCGCTCTTTCCGCCCGAAGTCGTCGAGCAGGTAGCCGGCCCGCTTCTTGCCGATCCGGCCCTGCACATGTCAACCCTGATGTACAAGATCATCCGCCCCGAAGAGATTGATGACCCCAATCACGTGAAAACCGTCTTTGACTGTCATTCCAATGCCCTCTATTTTTCCAGATCACCAATCCCTTTCCAGCGCAATCCGGAAGAACCGGTTAAACCGACCTATTATAAACATCTGGGGTTTTATGCCTATCGCAAAGGCTTTCTGCTGACCTTTGTCGGCCTGCCGGAGGGGGAATGGGAACGATTTGAAAAACTTGAACAGTTGCGTGCGCTTGAATACGGATATACGATCCGGGTCGTTGAAACCCGGCACGATTCCATTGAAGTCGATACGCCCGAGGATATCCTCAGGGTTGAAACAATGTTAAAAAACGCCTGAGGTCCGGCAATGGATGTTTTTTTGGCTTGAGCTGTCGAAATGGATCAACAAGGCGGGATTACCTTAAAAAAGTCGTAACTGTTCAGGAGCACTCCTGAACAGTTACAGGTGGTGGTAGGGCTAGTTCTCTGCCCCTACCTGAATAGTTACAAAAAGTCTAGAAAAAAGGAGTAGTCAGATGGAGAAAAAAATAACCATTATCGGTGCCGGCAATGTGGGTGCCACCGCGGCCCACTGGGCACTTGTCCGCCGGCTTGGCGATGTGGTCCTGCTTGATGTCATGGAGGGAATTCCCCAGGGCAAGGCCCTTGATCTGTGGCAGTCAGGCCCCCTGGACGGATATCCGGGAAATATGATGGGTTCAAACGATTACGCCGATACAAAGGATTCGGACGTGGTCATTATTACCGCCGGCCTGGCCCGCAAACCGGGGATGTCGCGCGATGACCTGCTGGCAAAAAATGTAGCCATTGTTAAATCCTGCGCCGAGGAGGCGGTGAAGCATTCTCCCGACTGCGTGATGATCGTTGTCACCAATCCGATAGATGCCATGGTTCATACCGCCTTTAAGGTCAGCGGCCTGCCCAAGGAACGTATTATCGGTATGGCCGGGGTTCTGGATTCGGCCAGATATCGAACCTTTCTTGCCGAAGCACTCGGTGTTGCCGCCAGAGACGTCAATGCACTGGTCATGGGTATTCATGGCGACAACATGCTGCCCCTTGTCCGGCTGGCCAATGTCAGCGGTGTGCCGGTGACCGATCTGCTGTCCGCAGATGAACTTGATCAGATCGTCCATCGGACCCAGACCGGCGGGATTGAAATTGTCAACCACCTGAAGACAGGAAGTGCCTTTTACACTCCGGGTCTGGCCGCCATTGAAATGGCCGAGGCCGTGCTGACCGACAGCAAAAGGGTTATGGCCTGTGCCGCCTACCTGGAAGGAGAATATGATATCTCCGGCTATTTTCTCGGCG
>DRKH01000462.1 GCA_011051825.1 Desulfobulbus sp. | reverse complement strand
CTGGTAGACGCAAGGGACTTAAAATCCCTCGGCACTTGCGGCTGTGCGAGTTCGATTCCCGCTCCGGGCACCACGTAAAATCAACGGCTTAGGTATTAAAGATGCCTAAGCCGTTTCTCTTTCAGTGCCTTACCCCTGAACTTCTGCAATAAAAAACGTAACTTTTCAGCCGGGTGCACGATGAATGCGATACCACAAACCGTAACGTTCAAGAGTGCCCCTATACCTGTGCAGTCAGGTCAGTGAATGTATGACGGTTCCTGTCCGGAGTCGGTTTTTTAAAGATTTGTCCTGAGGTTACCCCATGCCCCCAATTGTAAGTTTTATCGGCTGGCACGACTGCGGCAAAACAACCCTGGCCTCCCAGGTGGTTGCTCACCTGAAAGAAAAAGGCTACCGGGTTGCGGTCATCAAGTCCAGTGAGCACACCGGCATTGCCTTTGACGCCCCGGGAACCGACACCGACAAGCATCGCCGGGCCGGAGCCGACGCAGTCCTTTTTTTAGCCCCGGACCAACTGGTACTGATGACAAAAAATACCGGGCTGCCACTGGTGACCCTGGCTCATCGATACTTTTCCGACGTTGATATTGTTATTGGTGAAGGCTTCAAGCAGGCCTCCCATGTGGCAAAAATCGAAGTGATACGCAACTCAAAGGATATACTCAGAGGCAAGGTCCTCGGCGTTATTGCGACCGCAACGGATCAAAATATCCACGGCGATCATATCTTTCGCCTGGATGAGAGCAGAGAACTTGCCGACTTCATTGAAAAACGTTTTCTGAACAGCCCTAAAAAACAAACCGGGCAGACCGAGCTTCTTGTCAATGGTGTCCGCATACCGCTCAAGGAATGGGTCCAGGAGGCCCTTGCCGGTACCGTATCGGGATTTGTCAACTCTTTGAAACTAAGTGATGAGGTCCGGAAAATCGAGCTGCGGATCCGGCTGGATGACGGCAAAAAAATCGTTAGTTAGCAGGTGAAATCACCTTCCGCCATCAGCGTCATTGGCTTTGCAGGAGCGGCCCTGCATGGTAACCGGCTGATGTCCTGTCCCTGTCAGGAGCAGAGCAGCTGTTTAATAACCGACCCCACCGTTACCGATACCGGAAAAACTTCCAAGCGTACTGAGGATATGTTCAAAATCCTGCTCCCGGGCAAGAAAGGCATCAACCACTGACGGATCAAAATGGCTGTTAACCTCCTGGATAACGGCATGCATGGCCTGCTGATGGGACAGCTGTCTGTCATACTGCCTTGAGGAAGTCATGGCCTCATAGGCATCCGCCAGCGCCACAATCCTTGCCGCCAACGGGATTTCCTGACCAACCAGTCCAAACGGATATCCACTGCCATCCCATTTTTCATGATGAAAATAGGCTATATTTTTAGCCGATTCAAGGAATCCGCTGGTCTCATCAGGGGTTTCCATGGATTTGATGACATCACCGCCGAAGACGGTATGCTGCCGGATCAGATCCAGTTCTTCATTTGTCAAGGGGCCTCTTTTAAACAGAACAGTATCAGGTATCCCCACCTTGCCGATGTCATGAAGCACCGAGCCCATGGAGAGGTCGGAAACAACATTACCGCCGAGCTGATCTTTAAATTCAGGCCGCCCTGCCAACTCTTCCGCCAGGAGACGGCTGTATTCCCTGATCCGTGCCAGATGTCGATATGGTGTAATGTCTCGATGTTCCGACAACCTGGCCAGGGCCATAATAGTGGCATTTTCCGTTTGTTTTCTTACCTGCAGACTCCGGCGCAGCTCCTGCTCCATCTGTTTTCGCATGGAAATATCCCGGATAATCAACTGCAGACCAAGGACCTTGCCCTGACGTTCCAGTTTATTGCCGTTTATTTCCACATCAAAACTCTCACCATCTGTCCTGTAAAGCCGTGTCTGATAGCCATTAACCACTTCACCCCTGGCAACCGGAGTCAACAGGTCGCCGCGCAGCCGTAACCGGTCCTCGATACCGACCAGATCGGTCAGATTGATTTTTCCTCTTTTATCAAGGGCAAGATGCTCATAAAAAGGTGAATTGGCATATAAGATTCTTCCGGTCTCACTGACCAGTATCACATCGTCAACGATGTGTTCAAACAGCAATCGAAAACGATCCTCCGTCCGCTGATGCTCCTCGGATCTTCTTGCAACCTCCTGCTCCAGCAATCCCGCCTGGATATTCAACTGATCCGCTGTCTTTTCCTCCTCCATGCGAAGAAGAAAAGACTCCAGGCGGGCCCTGGTCTCATAGCCGTTCTGAACCGCCACCAGCAGGACAAAACTGGACATGAAAAAAACATTATTTATCAGGATGCTCTCCTGTCCTTCCTGTAGAGGGCACCAGTAGAGGATGGCAAACAGGTAACAACCAACGCCGAGACAACCACTGATCAGGGTCTGCAGCATGGTCAGGGGGACCATGGATGTATAGATGACGATGGCAACGATAAAACCGGCAAAATACGGCGAGGTCACCCCGCCCATCCGCACAACCATCAGGCTCAGAATGAAAAGAGAAAAAAAATAGGCCACAAAGGTGAGAACATTTGGGTACTTATAATCGACATCTTTATAATTGAGAAAAAACAGAAGAATGCAAAGGGCACTGATCGACAACCGGTATTGTAAAAATTCCAGAAAAAGCAAGGGAACCAGCAGGGTGTCAAGCAGGGAAAACGACAAAAAAAGCACCACCGCCACCACAAGCATATACGATCCGCGATGATGATGTAAGCGGCGCAGTTCGTGCCGATACCGCTCTTTGAGCGGCTCTGTTATTTCAGAATAATCCATTGGCCTACTGCAGGAGAATCTCCAGGCGAATTCGTTTAAAGTTCAGCTCCTGCTCAAGAAAGGCATCAATCACGTCGGGATCAAAATGAGAGCCCCTGTTTTCAAGGATAATCTCTCTGGCCTGTTCATGACTGAAAGCCGACTTATAACAACGTTTCGAGGTCAACGCATCATAGACATCGGCAAGGGCGACAATCCGGGCCGAAAGCGGAATAGCGGAACCGGACAGACCAAGAGGATAGCCGCTGCCGTCCCATTTCTCATGGTGAAAATGGGCAATCTCCTGGCCCATGGTCAGGAAGGAAACATCACCGGCATCGCGTTCGGCCTCGGCAAGGGCATCTCTGCCGTAAACACAGTGCAGCTTCATGGTTTCAAATTCATCCGTGGTTAATTTTCCCGGTTTGAGCAAAACAGCATCCGGGACCCCGACCTTGCCGATATCATGCAGAACGGACGACAGGGTTATATCTTCAAGAAAAGACGGAGTTATCAGGTGCTGCAGATTGTCTTTCTCAGCTATAACCTCTGTCAACATCCTGGTATATTCACGAATACGTTCAAGGTGAGCACCGGTATCCGAGTCTCGGTATTCAGCCAGCTTTGCCAGCCCGAGGATAGCCGTACGTCTTGATTTATCTACCAGCCGGGTCGACTCCAGCACCTGTTGCTCTATCTCTTTACGTTGGGTAATATTACGCAGGACCAGCTGACAACCCGGGGTAACGGCGTCAAGATTAACCCAGGTACCGCTCATCTCCACAGTCCAGACGACCCCGTCAACGGTGAGCATTCGGATTTCAACCCCCTGGAAAGGCCGATGATCGGAAAACAGTTTCACGAGTTGAGCCGACAGCTCTTTTCGGAGTTCCGGAGCAAGAAATTCTAACAAATTATACTGTTGGAGTTTTTTTTCACGGAGGCCGAACACGGTGGCAAAACGCCGGTTAAACAGGTGGATTTCCCCTTGCTTTGCCACAACAACAACCATGTCCTGAATATTTTCATAGAGTTCACTGTACCGGAACTCTAAATCCTTT